>NZ_JBFAAI010000010.1:0-274656 GCF_040639655.1 Actinoplanes sp. NPDC023801
GTTTAAAGGGGGTTTCACCTCCCTTGGGGGGGCGCGCCCCCCCCCCGCCCCCGGGCCCCCCCCCCCCCCGCGGGGGGGGGGGCCACCGGCGGCGGTTCAGGGTGGCTGACCCGCACCGCGGCACTACGACGTTCGGCCGACCAGGGTGCCCGGCACGGTGTACTCCCGCTGGGCCGGCTGTGTGCCCTTCAGCATGTCCTCGACCAGCGTCGCGGTCCGTTCCGCGATCGCACTCCAGTCCTGCTTCACGGTGGCACGGAACGGCCCGCCCGTCTTGATCGCGGCCAGCGCGAAATCCTGACCGTCCACGCCGACGACCGCGAGATCGACACGTTTTGCCTGTTCAGCGGCCTGTGCCGCACCCAGGGCCGGTTCGTCCCAGGCCGCCCAGATGCCGTCGAGCCCGTCCTGCCCCGGATGGGCGGTCAACAGGTCGTCGGTCACCTTGCGGGCGGCTTCCACCGGACCGGGTACGGCGACGTGCTCGCTGGCCACCACGGTGATTCCCGCGGCGGTGAACGCCTCCCGGGCGGCGGCGGTGCGGGCCCGTACGCCGGGATGCGGGTCATGGGTGAGCATCGCGATCCGGCCACCACCGCCGATCGCCGCCACCAAGGCATCCGCGCTCTTGCGGCCGAGGTCGGCGTTGTCGCTGGTCACGTTCGCGGCGATTCCGTCGGCGACCGCGGCGTCGATCGAGAACACCGGCACCGAGGAGCTGCGAGCGGCCTCCAGTCCGAGGCCCATCTGCTGCGGATCACCCATGCCGAGAACGATCGCGTCCACCTTCTGGTTGGCGGCGTTCTGCATCTTGCTGTTCAAGGCGCTGAAGTCACCGGCGGTGTCGGAGACGGTCACCTTCCAGCCGCGCTTCTCGCCCGCCTCCTGGAACTTCCCGACAACCTCCTTGGTGGCGGCGTTGGCGAGATAGGGGGTGAGGACCGCGATGACCGGCTTGTCGTCGCCGGCCTGCGCGGTGCAGCCGGTAGCGGTCAGCGCCACGACGCCGGCCAGCAGATATCTCATCAGGTGCACGTTTTCTCCTGTCGGTACGACAACGGCGCGCGACGGTGTTCCGCTACGCGGGAGGGGTGGGACGCGCCGCGCTGCGGAGGGCGCCGAAGACGTCCGGCAGCGCCTGATACAGGGCCGCGTATGCCGGGCGAAGTGCCGCGTACCGTGCCGCGTCGGGCCCCGGCTGCACCGTCCGGCCGATGCCCCGGGCCGCCAGCGGAACAGGCGCCCGGCCGGTCACCGCGCGCCACGCTGTCCGGGCGGCACCGAACGCGGCCGCGGCCCCGGCGTCCTCCGGCGCCAGCGGAACCACCGGGCGGCCGGTGACGTCGGCGAGGATCTGCAGCCACAGCTGGGACCGGGCACCGCCGCCGCAGACCGGTAGCGGTCCGGTCCGGTCGGGCACCGCGTCCAGCAGCGAGGCCAGGGCCAGTGCGACACCCTCGAGGACGGCCCGGTACATCTGCGGTGCGGTGCTGGACGGAGTGAGGCCCACGAAGACGCCCCGCGCATCCGGGTTGCGCAGCGGGTAACGCTCGCCGTCCAGCGACGGCAGGGCCAGCAGCCCGGACGGCCCGGACCCGGCGGCCATCCGGTCGGCCGCCGCGGGAGTCGTGCCCGGCAGCAGTGTCCGCCGGGCCCAGTCGGCGGCACCGCCGGCGGCGAGCACGGCGCCGATGAGCAGATCCTGTCCCGGCTGCGGCAACAGCAGCCGGTGGGCGGCGGGAGGGCGCCGCGCGGTGTCGACGACCGCGGCCAGCCAGCCGCTCGTGCCGAGGTAGGCGTACGCGGTCCCGAGCTCGTCCCCGACCACCCCGGACGTGGTGGAGGCGGCGTCGCCGCTGGCCAGCAGCACCGGGATGCCGGCGGGAAGGCCGAGTACGGCAGCCGCGGAGGCGCCGAGGTCACCGGTGACGCTGTCTCCCGTCACCAGCTTGGGCAGCAGGCCGCCCGCCCCGGCGGCGTCGACTGCGGCCGGCCACCAATCGCGTCGCCCGGCGTCGAGCAGACCGGTGGTGCTCGCCGTGGTCACATCGCAGGCCGCCACTCCAGTGGCCCGCCAGCAAAGGTAACCGCCGGCTCCCAGCAGCAAGGAGTCGGCGGACGTCAGCGAACCGGGCTCCGTGCGGGCCAGGAAGCGCAGCTTGCCGGGCAGACTGGTGGCATCGGGCTCGTTGCCGGCCCGGACGCTCCATTCCGGACCGAGCTCCGCCGCGATCTCGTCGTGCTCGGCGCCGGCCCGGGCATCGCTGTAAAGGATGGCCGGGCGTGACACGCCTTTCCCGCCGGCAAAGATGAGGTCCTGCATCTGCCCGGTGACGGCCAGGGCCTGTGCCCCGTCCCGGACCGGACCGCAAGCGGCCAAGGCGCCGGCGGCGGCGCGCCACCAGTCCTCCGGCTCCTGCTCGGCGTGCCGGGGAGCGGGCCGGGAGGTTCTCAGCTCCACGCTGCCGCTGCCCAAGATCCGCCCGTCAGCGGCGACCACCAGGGCCTTGACCGCGCTGGTGCCGACATCGAGGGCGGCGACAGCGGGAACCCGCGTCACCGCGATCTCTCCCCGCGCCGGGAAAGGGCGACCGCGCAGACGATGATGACACCGGTGAGCAGCTGCTGCACATACGTGTTGACCTCCAGCAGGTTCAGGCCGTTGTCGAGCACCCCGAGGATGGCGACGCCGAGAAGGGTGCCGGCCACGGTCACCCTGCCGGTGGGGGACGCGGTCATGCCGAGGAAGACCGCCGCGATGGAGGTCAGCATCAGTCCGTCCCCCGCCGTCGGATGAGCCGACGCCAGGCGGCTGGTGAGCAGCACGCCGGCGATCCCGGCGCCGGTGCCCGCGATCACGAAGGCGGACATCCGGACCAGCCGCACGTCGATGCCCGCGTACCAGGCGGCCTCGGCGTTGCCGCCGACGGCGAACCACCGGCTACCGGCGCTCGTCTGGGCCAGCAGGAACCCCACCGCGGCCACCGTCACCGCGCAGACGATCACCAGCACCGGTACACCGGCGATCCGCTCCCGGCCGGGAGCGACGAAGCCCGGCGGCAGGCCGAACAGGGTGGCACCATCGGTGAGCAGGAGTGACGCCCCGCTCAGTGAGGTCAGCACGGCCAGGGTGGCGATGAAGGCAGACAGCCGCAGGTATGCCACCAGCACACCGCTGACCGCGCCGGCCAGGGCGCCGGCCGCTATGGCGGCAAGCACCGCCACCCCGGCCGGCAGGCCGTCGAGCATCAGCCGGGCGGCCACCACGCCGGCGAACGAGGCGAGCGCGCCGACGGAGAGGTCGAAGTCGCCGACCGCCATCACCACTGTCTGCACCGCGGCCACGACGGCCAGGATGGCCACCTGCTCCACCATGTTGCGGAGGTTGCCGGCCCCGAGGAACGTCTCCGGCCGGAGCACCGAGAAGAGCAGCACCAGCGCGGCGAAGGCGAGAGGTGTGCCCGGCAGCCGCCGCCGGGCGCGGGGGGCGCCGGTCTCTTCCGGAGCGGTGGGCGCCGGCGTGGTGTCCACCGCCGACGTGCCGGCGAGCGACTCGGTCATGCGGGCGTACCTCCGTAGCAGTGGCGCAGAATGGATCGCTCGTCGGCGGTGGCCGCGTCGAGCTCGGCGACCAGGCGCCCCTCGCGCAGCACCAGGAGCCGGTCGGCGAGGGCGATCAGTTCGTCGAGCTCCGAGGTGACGACGATGACCCCGGCGGTGGCAGCGACCCGTGCCACCAGTTCCCGGATGGCGTGTTTCGTCCGTACGTCGACCCCGCGGGTCGGCTCGTCGAGCAGCAACACCGCCGGGTCGCGGTGCAGGACCCGGCCGAGGATCAGCTTCTGCTGGTTGCCGCCGGACAGCTGCCATGCGGGCTGTCGCGGACTGCTTGCCCGGATGTCCAGCTGCTCGGCCAGACTTCGGTAGGCGGCCCGCTCCCGGGCGCGGCGGCGGATCCCGCCGCTGCTGAGCTGAGCGAGACTGGCCAGTACGAGGTTGTCCGTCACGTCGGCGTCCGGCAGGACCGCCTGCCGCAGCCGGTCCTCCGGTACGAGGGCGATACCGGCCGCGAGGGCCGTACGCGTCGAACCGGGCCGCACCGGCCGGCCGTCGCGCCGGACCGTGCCCGATCGCGGGCGCTGGGCACCCGCGACCAGCCGCAGAAGCTCGCTGCGTCCGCTGCCGGCGATGCCCGCGATGCCCACGACCTCGCCGGCCCGGAGAGTGATGGACACATCGCGCACCCGGTTGCCGCTCAGGCCGTCCACGTTCAGCACCACCGGCCCGGCGGCCGGACGGGCGAGCGCGGCGGTGGGCCGGGGCGTGCCGGCGTTGGCCATCAGCCGGACCAGTTCGTCGGCGTCGGTCTCAGCGGGTGCCACGGTGGCCACCGCACGGCGGTCGCGGAGCACGGTGATCCTGTCGGCCAGCTCGAAGACCTCATGCAGACGGTGTGTCACGTAGACGATCGCGGTGCCACCGGCGCGCAGCCGGCGGAGCAGGCCGAACAGTACGGTGGTCTCCTGATCGGTGAGGGCCGCCGTCGGCTCGTCCAGGATGAGCACCCGGGCGTGCGCGGACATCGCCCGGGCCAGCGCCACGCAGGTCTGCTGGACGGGCGACAGCTGTGCGACGGGCCGGTCGAGCGGCACCTCCGGGCCGACCGACGCCAGCCATGCTCGCGCCGTGTGCCGGGCCGCGCGCCGGTCCAGCAACAGTCCGCGCGCCGGCGATCCCCGCAGGCCGGGCAGCGTTCCCCGGCGAGGCATCGGACGGCCGAGGAACAGATTGTCGACGGCGTTCAGCCCGCCGACCAGCCCCAGGTCCTGCTGGACGGTCTGGACACCGGCTGCCCGCGCGTCGCGGGCACTGCGGAAACGACATGGCCGGCCGTCCACCTCGATGATGCCGCGCTCGGGGCGCAGTACCCCGCTGATCGCCTTGATGAGGGTGGACTTGCCGGCACCGTTGGCGCCGAGCAGGGCGTGGATCTCGCCGGCGGCGACGCTCAGATGCATGTCGGTCAGTACGGGCTCGGTCCCGTAGCGGTGGTGGAGCCCGGTGACGCGCAGGGCCGGCGTCGCGTGTTCGGCCGCCAAGAAACCCGTCTCCCCCCGTGGATTGTTCTAGAAGTATGGCCTGCGTTCTAGAACTCCAATTAGGATGTGCGGGCACCTCGGCGATGTCAAGGGGATGGATGCCGGTCGACGGCATGGAGGAGGGTCGCGGTGTCGGACGCGGGAACCAGCGGAAATCGCGACTTGCGGGATGCCTTCGGCAGGTTCGCCACCGGGGTCGCGGTGATCACGGCGTACGAGGACGGCCGTCCCACCGGCCTGACCGTCAACTCGCTGACCTCGGTCTCGCTGGACCCGCCGCTGCTGCTGTGGTGCCTGCGGCGCGCGTCGCAACGGCGTGACGTCTTCGCCCACGCTCAGCACTTCGGGGTCAACGTGCTCGCCGCCGATCAGCGCCCGGCGTCACGCTGGTTCGCCGCCGACCGGCAGCCGTTCGACCGGGTCGCCTGGCACGCCGGGCACGCCGGGGTCCCCCTGCTGGACGGTGCGATCGCGCACTACGTCTGCCGCCGTGCCGGTGACTTCGACGGCGGCGACCACATCATCGTCCTCGGCGAGGTGGTGCGGTTCCGGTGCACGGACGGCGAGCCGCTGGTCTTCCACAGCGGGGCATACCAGGCGGTCCGCGCCCTGCAGCCGCAGGAGGTCACCGCCCCCGCTCCGTGACCCGGCCGCCGGAGCCATCCGGTATCTGCTCCGTTAGCGCTGTGATCATGCGGGGTATGACGTCCCAGGGATCGATCCTTGTGCGGCGAAGGAACAGGGCCAACGACATGAGCAGCACCGGCACCACGCGCTCCCGCGCAGGCCTGACCCGGCGCGACACCGAGTCACGGGAGTTCATGGACGCCCCGGACTGTGACCCCGGCCGGCTGGAACGCACCTACCGGCAGTTCCGTACCGTCAACCGGCTCTTCTCGGGCTGGCGACGCATCTACCGGCACTGGATCCGGCCGCACCTGGACCCCGACCGGCCCACGACCATGCTGGACATCGGCTTCGGCGGCGGGGACATCACACGCGCCCTCACCCGATGGGCGGCGCAGGACCGGCTGATGTTGCACACGACAGCCATCGACCCCGACGAAAGAGCACTCCATCATGTACGCCGGCGGCCGGCGGCCGGCGTCCGGTTCGAGCAGGCGTCGAGTGCGGACCTGGTGGCCCGCGGCGACCGGTACGACCTGGTGATCTCCAACCACCTCCTGCACCACCTGGAGCCGGACGGGCTCGCCGCCCTCCTGGCCGACAGTCAGGCGCTGGCGCGACGGCTCGTCGTTCACAACGATCTGTCGCGCGGGCGTGCGGGCTACGGTTTCTACGCCGCGGTCACGTGGCCGTTCGCCCGCGGCTCGTTCATTCATCAGGACGGGCTGCTCTCCATCCGCCGCAGCTATCGGGCGGCGGAGCTGCAGGCGGTCGTCCCGCCGGGGTGGCAGGTCAGGCCGATGTTCCCGCAGCGCTTGCTGCTCACCCACGCACCGGCGCAGCGATGAGCAAGCATGCGCCGCTGACCGCACGCCTGATCACCGCTGCGGCCGTGAGCTACCTCGGCAACGCCACCTTCGGCGCAGCCGTCGCCACCGGCGCCGTCGACAACCGGCGCATCCGCTGGGTCCACCACGCCCTGTACGTGGTGACCTCCTCGCTGACCACGAGCGCGCTCGTCGCCAGTGCCATCGAGCGCCGGGCCGCCGGTCTGGCGCTGCTGCCGGCGGCCGGTCCGCTCATTGCCCTGCCCTATGCCGGCGGAAAGCTGCGCCGGCACGCCGCCGTTGCCGGGTCGGCCGCGCCCGCGTACGCCATCGCCCTTGTTCTTGCCTGGAGGAATCGCTGATGGACTTTCTCGATGTGGTTCGCCGCCGACGGACCACCAACGGCGCGTTCCTGCCCGACCCGGTCTCCGAGGAACACCAGCGCCTGCTGATGGAGGTGGCGGGACGCGCCCCGTCGCAGCTGAACAGCCAGCCGTGGCGGTTCGTGATCGTGGAGGATCGCGGGACGATCGAAACCATCGCGCGGATCAGCGGCGACAGCATGACCGAGGCGATGTCCAACGGCACTTTCTTCGAGCGTTACAAGCCGTACTTCCGGTTCAGCGAGGAGGAGATGGAACGCTGCCGCGACGGGATGCTGTTCGACCGCCTGCCCGCACCGCTGCGCCCGTTCACCAGCCAGGTGTTCACCTCCCGCGGCCAGAAGCTCATGAACGCCATGCGGGTGCCGCAGACCCTCGGCGCCGAGAACCGCAAACTCGTGGCCGGCTCCCCGCTGCTGCTCGGTGTGATGCTGGACCGGTCCGAGTACCGGCCCGGCGAGCTGTCCTCGTTCTACTCGGTGTTCAGCATGGGCGCCGCGATGGAGAACGTCTGGCTCACCACCGTCGAACTCGGCATGGGCATCCAGTTCATCTCCTTCCCGATGGAGGTCCCGGGGCGCTGGGACGAGATCGTCCGCCTGCTCGAGGTGCCCGACGATCTGGAGCTGATGGCCGTCTACCGCCTGGGCTACCTGCCCGAGACGCAGCGGCGGCCACCCATCGACTGGACGAGTTCCCAGCGCAAGCTTCCATCGCAGTACGTCTTCCGCGGCACCTGCGCCACCCCGCAGGAGGGCTGGGACTAGGCGGCAGCGCGGCTGGCCGTGACCGGCCAGCCGCCCGCCGTTCTCGAGCCCGGCCTGGCTTGTTGCGTCGTGCTCCGGGCACCCACCCATTTCGCCGGCCTCGCCGGCGAAGTGGGCCCCCGATAGCTGTGGCTCCGGTGCGCGTCGCAGGTCATACCGGGCATCGCGTGGACTTCACTCGCGTGTGCCCATCGTGCCCGATGCCGTCATCGTTTCGTCCTCGATCGGTCCTCTCACCGGCCGGCAGCCCCTCGTACACTGCGCGATAGATCGACGAGGGTGAGGGCGCGGCATGGAGTTCGGGATCCTGGGGCCTCTCGAAGTCCGGCACCACGACGAACCGATAGCGATGGGCGGGACGAAGCAGCGGCGTGTTGTCGCGACGCTGGCACTCCATGCCGGCCGGGTGGTTTCGCTGGGCCAGTTGGTGGACGCCGTCTGGGATGGTGAGCCTCCGATCACGGCCCGCAAGCAGGTCCAGAACGCGGTGTCGGCGCTGCGGCGTACACCTGTGGGCGGGGCGCTGGCAGCAGCGGGTTCCGGGTACGTCCTGCAGGTCCCGGCTGAGCAGGTGGATGCCGGGAGATTCGAGCAATGCCTGGCCGAGGCGCATGCGGCCCGGACCCGGCGTGAGCTGACGCACGCGGTGGAGACACTGCGGGCGGGGCTGGCGATCTGGCGTGGGCCCGCTCTTGCGGATGTCGGGGGCAGAACCCTGTCGGCTGCCGCGGGACAGCTCGAGGAACGGCGGCTGGCGGCAGTCATAGCGTGGGCCGAGGTCTGTCTCGAACTGGGACGGCATGATGCCGTCGCCGATGAGCTGAGCGCCGAGATCGATCGGTATCCGCTGTGTGAACCGTTGGCCGGCCTGCTGATGCTGGCGCTGTACCGTGCCGGGCGGGCCGCGGAGTCGCTGGTGTGCTACCGGCGGGCCCGCCACACGATAGCGGAGGATCTCGAGGCGGACCCGGGTCCTGAGCTGCGCACCCTGTATCACCGGATCCTCGCCGCCGACCCGGCGCTGGATCATCGCCCGGAGCCTTCGGTACCCCGCAACTATCTGCCCCGCGACGTCGGGCACTTCACCGGCCGATCCACCGAACTGGACCTGCTCATGTCCGCCGCCGACGCGGGCGGCGTGACGGTCATCCAGGCCATCGACGGCATGTCCGGGGTCGGCAAGACGGCGATGGCGGTGCATGCGGCACACCGGCTCGCCGGGCGGTTCGGTGACGGCCAGCTGTTCATAGACCTGCATGGGCACACCGCCGGCCGTGATCCGTTGACGGCCGACGAGGCCCTCGACGTGCTGCTGCGTGCCGTCGGGGTCTCCGACGCCCGGATTCCCAAGAGTCTCGATGAGAGGGCCGCGATGTGGCGGGCGGAACTCGCCGGACGGCGCGTCCTGGTGGTCCTCGACAACGCCTTGGACTCGGCCCAGATCAAGCCACTCCTGCCGGGATCAGCCAGTTGTGCCGTCCTGATCACCAGCAGAAGGCGATTGACCGGCCTGAGTGGCGCGGAGGTGTTGTCGCTCGACACGCTGCCCACGGACGACGCCGTTGCCCTGTTTCTCAGGATCGCCGGGCCGGACCGTCGCGAGGCCGAGCCGGCGGCAGTCGTCAAGGTCGTCGAGCTCTGCGGCCATTTGCCGCTCGCGATAAGCATCGCAGCCGCCCGGTTCCGCGCACGCCCGCAATGGAGGATCCTCGATCTGGTCCAGCGGCTGGCCGATGACCACGGCAGGGCGAGGTTGCTGCAGTCGGAGGACTGGGGCATCACCGCTGCCTTCGCCCTGTCGTACCAGCACCTTGCCGACGCTGAGCAGCGAATGTTCCGGCTGCTCGGATTGCATCCGGGCGCGGACATCGACGTCTTCACCGCGGCGGCGCTGGCCGGCCTGCCGGTGGACGAGACGGAGCACCTGCTCGACGCCCTGTGCGACATGCACCTGCTGATAGCGCACCGGCCCGGCCGATACCGTCTGCATGACCTGGTGCGCGACTTCGCCCGGGCCGGCGTCGAAGCCGATGAGCCCGTCTCGCAACGGTCGGCCGCATGTGACCGTCTCCTCGACTACTACGTACATGTGACTCGCATCGCCACCGAACTGGACAACCCCAGTCGTCCCCACCTCGGCGCGAGCCCGCGATACCGGCCGGCCGCCGTTCCTCAGCTCTCCACGACCTCGGAAGTCCGGTCGTGGGTCGACGCCGAACACGCCAACCTCGTGGCTGCCGCCCGGCTCGCGGCGCACCATCGGGCCGGCGATGACGGGTGGCAGCTCCCTCGCAACGTGGGCGCGCTGCTGTACGAGAACGGCAAGCACTCAGCGAGCCTGGAGGTTTTCACGATTGCGCTGGCCGCATGCGGGACGGAAACCCCGCCCGAGGTGAAGGCCGCCTGCCTGCTGGACGTCTCCCTGATGCACAAGGTGCTGGGTGAGTACCGGCTCGCACTCGACTTCCTCAGCCGGGGCGCGGTCCATGCCGTTCATTCGGGCGATCGCGACGGGATCGCCCGTTCGCTGATCCACAAGGCTGATCTGAGCAATCTCGTCGGGTCGTTCACCGATGCCGTTACCTACGCCACCCGCAGCATGGAACTCTATCGCGAGCAGGGTGACGTGTGGCGGGAAGCGGTGGCCTTGACGGTGCTCATGGACGCTCTGAGCCGGCTGGGACGCGATCGTGAGGCGATCGAGGCGGCGGATCAGGCAGCGCTCACCCTCGACGGGTTCGCGAACCTGCGACAGGCGAGCGCTGTGCTGAGCCGGCGGGGCACCGCCCACAGCGGGCTGGGCGAACACGACCGCGCGATCCGGCTGCTCGACCGGAGCGTGGACCTTGCCCGGCAGGGCGAGGACCGGCGCTTCGAAGCCGACTACCTGCACCGGCTCGCGGAGGCCACCCGGCGGTCCGGTCAGCCTCACGCGGCACTGACGTACGCGAACGAGGCCCTCGCCATCCTCGACGAGATCGCCGACCCGGTGGATCTGGCCGAGACACACAATGTGCTGGGTGCGATCCACAACGACATCGAGGAGTACGAGGTCGCGCTCACCCACTACCGCCGGACGCTGGAGATCACGGCGGATGTCGAGTACCGGGTGGCGAGGGCGCACGCTGACAACGGGATCAGCCGGAGCCTGACAGCGCTCGGGCATCCCGGCGCACAGAAGCACCGGCAACGTGCTCTGGCGGTCTACGCCGAGCTCGGCGTGCCGGACGCCGATCGAGGCCATCCGGCGGCGTCGGCGTCGTCACGAGGCGAGCGCCTCGGTGGGGTCAGCCGGGCGGCGTGGACCGGCGGATAGCTACCTGAGAAGCGTTTGCTGGTGCCGCGACCAAGACGTTCATGCCGGCGTCGCGGCGTTCCGGGGGTACGCGAAAGGGCGCCCACCCGGAGGTGGGACGCCCTTTTCAGCTTCGCCCAGGCCTTGCGGTCAGGTCTAGAACCAGACTTTTCGACCACCGACCGGGCGGCCGACGGCACCGAGGATCCAGAGCACGGCACCGATCACCAGGAGAATGATGCCGATCGTGTAGAGAATCGACACCTTCAGGAAGATGCCCAGCAGCAAGAGGATGAGCCCCAGTACCAACATGACTTTGCTCCGTTCCACTGGCGGGCGTCTCCCGCCGACCGCCTTGTACCCAGCACAACGAAAAGCTAATCAGGGCGGCGGTCCACCCCGTCCCTCGCGCTGCGTACCTCATGGCGGCGGTCCACTTCGGAGTCCGGTATCCGGCGGGCTCCAGCCCTCGGTGCCTTCCTCGTTTCAGACGTCCTGGGTCCAGACGCCCCGCACATGCTCGGCGGGTGGAAGCCAGAGGTGTGGCTGGGCGAGGCTGCCGGTGTCCCAGGGGAGAGCGCCGTCCCGATCCGGCCAGACGACCTCGAGAAACGGAATGGGCGGGCGGCGGTAGAACCAGATGGCCTGGCCGAAGAAGGCCCGGTACCAGGACGGCTCGACGGTTCTCAGATGCACCGGGTAGCCGTTGACGACATCATCATGAGCCTGGCCGTCGGCAAGGTCGTCCCGTTGCCCGAGGATGTTCAGGCAGGACTGCATGACACGCAGATCGAGGCCGAACATGGCGAGTTCCGGTTCGCCCCGGCTGTGCCAGCGACCGATCGTGTACGCCCAGCCCGGCCCCTGCTCGTCCGCGGGAACGCCGGTGACGCTCCACCCGAACTTCTCCACATTGCCGATCACGCCCTGGTCACCCGCGTCGTAGTCATCCCGGTCGCCGTAGTCGTGACAGATGACGCAGCGGCAGATTCGCGAGGCCTCGAACACACGCAGAGCGTATGTGATCACCCCGGTGCATCCGGCAGCGACGGGCTTCGAGTGACGGAGGACTCGGTCCGCGCGCGTGCTCCGCGGCGGATCCCGACGGGTCAGCCGGGGAATCCCCTCGACGGGTCGATCGTCATGGTCCGGGCCTCCGGATCCGGCGACAACCATCCGGTCGATCCGTCCGCGGGAAGCAGCGCCGGCCAGTTGTACCCAGAAGTCCCGCTCGTCCATGGCAAACGCCTCCGGCCAGCCGGAATCAACGAAAGCGGTGGCACAGGATCATGGCGTGGCGCGTTCTTCCCGCTTCCTGCTCGCTTCGTCCCACTTCTCGGAAATCTCCGGAGGGCGCTGATGGCCGCACTCGACGGTGTTGCCATTGGCGTCGGTCACTTCGGCATAAGGATTTCCGCGCTGGATGACGACCGTCACGTTCTCGATGCCGGCCGCGCGATCCTCTTCATCGGCCCAGGAGTCGACCAGGAAGTCGAGTTCGTCGCCGTTGTAGTCGGACCGGATCCGGAACGTCTCGCCGGGTCGCAGCCATCGGCCCTCGCCCAAGGGCTCAAGCCACAGCGTGAGCCATCCCGTATTGCTGTTCGTGATGTCCAATACCCCCACGGCCGCGCAGTCTACGTCAGCGAATCGACCTTCCGTCGCCACGGCCGCAGGAGCGTGGTAGAGGGATTCGCTACGATGGCGGACATTGTCCTACCTCTCTGGAATTGAGGCCGTGTGAATTCCGGTGTCGTGCCCGCGACCGCCGATCCTTCCGTCGCGGCAGATGCCCTTGCCGCGCAGCCGATAGGCTACTGGAGCGGTGCTTTGCACAAGGCTGTGGTCAAACGGTTACGTGACGCAATGGCCCGCATCGATGTGACGCAGCCGCAATGGTGGACTCTCACCCGGGTCGACGCCGGCGACGGACTCACCCGCGAGGATGTCGCAATCCAACTGGCGGATGTAGCGGACAGTCCGGATGAGGTGCCTCGCGCCATCGATCAGCTCCTGCACCGCGGGTGGATCGGCGCGGACGAGGCGGGGAAACTGCACCTGACCGACGAGGGACGGGTGGCTCAAGGCCGGACAAGGGACCTGGTGGCGGGGCTGCGAGCGCAGATTCATGAGGGGATCACGGACGAGGAATACGTCACGGCGCTCAAGGTCATGCGCCGGATGATCTCCAACATCGGTTCCGCGGCCGACTGACCAGCGGTACGGCACCGTGCCGAGATGACATCCCATCCGGGCCGGCGCCTGTAGCTGCTCCGCGTCCCGGGCCCGCTGTACGGCCGTGCACCCCGCCGCCGCCCGGTAAGGTTGCCCGCCGGTCGTCGAGGGAGAGGCGGGAATGCCTTGGACGTGTACGAGGCCGTGCGCAGCCGCCGGGCGGTGCGGGCGTTCAGCGACGAGCCGGTGCCGATGGAGGTGCTCGGACGGGTGCTGGCGGCCGCGTCGAGGGCACCGTCGAGCGGGAACCTGCAGCCATGGCACCTCTTCGTCGTGACCGGCGAGCCCCTGGCCGTACTGAAACGGCGCGCGACGGCCAGGGCGCTCGCCGGCGATCCGGGGGACGAGCGGGAGTACCCGATGTACCCGGCCGAGCTGGTCCCGCCGTACCTGGACCGCTTCTCGGCCGCGGCGGCTCAGCGTTACCGCGCCTTGGGAATCGAGCGGGACGATCCTGACCGGCCCATGAAGGTCGCCGCCCGGAACTCGGCGGCGTTCGGGGCGCCGGTCGTGCTGTTCTGCTACCTCGACCGGACGATGGGGCCCGGCCAGTGGGGCGACGCGGGGATGTATCTGCAGACCGTGATGCTGCTGCTCCGGGCGGAGGGACTGCACAGTTGCCCGCAGGTCATGTGGACGATGTACCGCGAGACGGTGAGCCGTCTCGTCGGCGTCGGTGACGACCTCGTGCTGTTCTGCGGTGTGTCGGTGGGCTTCGAGAAGAGCGGCGTGCCGCCGCTGGAGACCGGCCGGGCGGCCCTGGCCGAGACGGTCACCTTCATCGGGACCTGACCCGTCCCGCCACCGGCAGGGGGTTGCCCGGCGTCGCTCAGCTCCGTCACAGTCCGGACGCGCCATCGTGGAGCGACGGAATTCCGACGGAGGAGTCTGATGGACCCCGCGACCCGCAGTGACCTACCGGTGGAGCCGCGATGGTTCCGGTTCACCGCCGTCGACGAGCGCACCACCCTCATCGAGGAACCGCACGTCCGTGACCTGCTCCGGGCCAACGCTTGGCACCGGCGCGGCCGCGATCGTGACGTGCTCGTGGACTGCGGACTGGGCGTCGCCGCCCTGGCGCCGCTGCTGCGGGAGCGATTCGGCCGCGACCCGGTGCTGGTCATCACCCACGCGCACCTGGACCGCATGGGATCGGCGTACGAGTTCGACGAGGTTTGGGCACATCCGCTGGAGGCCGTCGGCGACCCCGCTCCGGGTTCCCTGCGCGGGCCGGTCCTCGCCGCGCAGCTCGGCATGGACTGGGTGCTGCCGCCGATGCTGCTGAACGCCCGTCCGGACCGCGGCTACGACATCGACGGCTATCGGGTACGGCCGGCGAAGCCGACTCGTGACCTGACCGACGGCGACGTCGTGGACCTGGGTGATCACACGCTGACCGTCCTGCATCTGCCCGGTCACAGCCCCGGCAGCATCGCCCTGTTCGACGCGCGTGACGGCACCCTGTTCAGCGGCGATGTCCTCTACGACGACGAACTGCTCGACAACCTGCCCGGCAGCGACCCCGGACAGTACGCACGATCGCTCCGGCGGCTTCGCGGACTGCCGGTGAGCCGCACGCTGCCCGGCCACGGGTCCAGCTTCGACCGGCCGCGCCTGCACCGGCTCATCGACGACTACCTCCGGCACGGCTGATCGCCGGATATCGTCGCGGCATGACGGAGCAGCGACCCACCCTCGCCGATGTCGCCCGGGTTGCCGGGGTCTCGCGGGCGGCCGCCTCACGGGCGATGAACGGAACCTACGGTGCCTCCGAGGCCGTGCGGCGACGGGTCCGGGAGGTCGCCGCGGAACTCGGGTTCGAGCCGCACGCCGTGGCTCGTGCGCTGGCGACCGGGCGGAACAGTGCGGGCCGGCGCGAGCGCATCGAGGTGCTGATCGTCGATCCGGATCCGGAGGCGATGAGTGCCAAGCCGTTCTACGGGCGGGTGCTGACCGGTGCCATGCGTGCCCTCGGTGACCGCGACCTCGTGCTGGAGGTCCGCCGGGTGCCGGCGCTGCCGGTGGAGGACACCGATCCACCGTTCGGCCGGCTGCTGATCAACGTGCCGGGGGCCGCCGGGGCCGCGTACGCACGCCGTGGCCGTACCGTCGCCCTGGGCAGGTCCGCTCCCGGTGTCCTCTTCGTCGCGCCGGACAACGACGGTGGCGGACGTCAGGCCGCCACGCATCTGGTGAACACCGGCCGCCGTCGTGTCGGCGCCGTCTTCGGCCCGGCCACCCCGTGCGCCGCCGAGCGGAAAGCCGGGTTCCTGCGGGTGATGGCCAATGCGGGCCAGGCTGTGACCTGGGCCGACGGGGACTTCACGCGCGCCCGGGCCTATGCGGCGGCCAGGGAGTTGCTGGCTCGCGAGCCCGGCCTGGACGCGGTGTTCGCCTCGTGCGACGTCACCGCGATGGGCGTGCTGCGGGCGCTTCGCGAGGCGGGCCGCCGGGTGGCGGACGACGTCGCGGTCGTCGGTTTCGACGGCAGCGCCCTGGCTGAGGCGGCGGATCTGTCGTCGGTGTACATGCCGGTCGAGGAGGAGGCGGAGTCCGCGGTCCGGCACCTGCTCGATCCGGCACTTCCGCCGCCGGCCCGCCTGCCGACCACCCTGACCGTGCGCGGTTCCAGCTGAGAATCCTCAGCTGAGGGCACCCGCCGGAAGAGCCGGCAGGGCAGGTCGCTCGTCGCCATCGGGCCTCCTGTGGCGTCCCGATTCCCCCGTACGCTTGCGTAACCGGGCGAGAGCGACCTGTCCCCCCTGCAATGACGACAATGCTCGCTGATGGACCTTGTACGAAGCGTGGGAGACTGTCCCGGGACCTTGTGGATTTCTTGAATCCGCTGGTAGGGCAAGAGACGTGCGGAGGTCAATTGACGGCGGAGTTCGGTGTGCTGGGTGCGGTGGAGGCCCGGATCGACGGCCGGCCGGTCGACCTGGGGCATGCCCGGCAACGATGTGTGCTGGGTGTGCTGCTCGTGGAGGCGGGCCGCCCGGTCGCGGCGGACCAGCTGATCGAACGGGTCTGGGGGGACCACGCGCCGCAGCGCGCCACCGGCGCGCTCTACAGCTACCTGTCCCGGCTGCGGCGTGCGGTGGCCGGCGCGGGGGGCGTGGAGATCCGCCGTGATCCGGGCGGTTACCTGCTCACCGTGGACCCGCAGGCGGTGGACCTGCACCGGTTCCGCAGACTGATGACGCTGGCCCGGGCGGCCGAGTCGGACCGGTCGGCCGCGGCCCTGATCGAGCAGGCACTGCATCTGTGGCGCGGTGATCCGTTCGCCGGTCTGGACACCCGGTGGCTGGGCGCGACCCGGCGCACGCTGCTCGGCGAGCGATTCGCCGCCGAGCTGGACGGCAACGACGTGCTGCTGCGGCTGGGCCGGCACGGCGAGCTGCTGCCCGCGCTGTCCGCCGCGGTCGCCGAGCATCCGCTGGACGAGCGGCTGGCCGGTCAGGCGATGCTCGCGCTCTACCGGTGCGGCCGCCAAGCCGACGCGGACGAACAGTACCGGCGCATCCGGCGCAGCCTCGCCGACGAGCTGGGCAGCGATCCGGGCGCCGAGCTGCGCCGGTTGCATCAGCAGATCCTGGCCGCCGACCCGGCTCTGGCCTTGCCCGCGGCCGAGGTCCGGGCGTCGTCCGGCCCGCCGCCGGCCGCCGCGGCGACGGTACCGGCCCAGCTGCCGGCCGACGTGCGGGCGTTCACCGGGCGGTCCGGGGAACTCGCCGCGCTGGACCGCCTGCTGGCGCCGGACGGTGACGAGCCGCCGCTGACCGTCGCGCTGCTGTCCGGCACGGCCGGCGTCGGCAAATCGGCGCTCGCGGTGCGCTGGGCGCATCAGGTCCGGGAGGCGTTCCCCGACGGGCAGTTGTACGTGAATCTGCGCGGCTACGACGCCGAGCAGCCGGTGGCGGTCGCCGACGCGCTCGCCGGGTTCCTCACCGCGCTCGGGGTACGCGGCCCGGAGATCCCGCCGGGCACCGATGAGCGTGCCGCCCGCTACCGGTCCGAGCTCACCGGCCGGCGGATGCTGGTACTGCTGGACAACGCGTCCTCGGTGGAGCAGGTCCGGCCGCTGCTGCCCGGCACCGGCTCGTGCCTCGTGCTGATCACCAGCCGTGACTCGCTGCGCGGCATGGTGGCGGTGCACGGCGCCGAACGGGTCAACCTGGACCTGCTGCCGCTGCCGGACGCGGTCGGGCTGCTGCGCAAGCTGATCGGCGTCCGGGTGGACCGTGAGCCGGGCGCCGCCACGGAGCTCGCCGCGGCGTGCGCACGGTTGCCGCTCGCCCTGCGGATCGCCGCCGAGCTGGCCGCCGAACGCACCGACGTGTCACTGCCCGAACTCGTCGCCGAACTCGGCGACCACCAGGTGCGGCTGGACCTGCTGGACGCGGGCGGCGATCCGCACGCCGAGGTCCGGGCGGTGTTCTCCTGGTCGTACCAGAACCTGCCGGCCGGTGCGGCGCGCGCGTTCCGCCTGCTCGGACTGCATCCCGGCGAGACCGCGCATCTGGACGCGGTGGCGGCGCTGGTCGGTGCCGGTGACGGCGAGACGCGCCGGCTGCTCGACGTGCTGACCCGGGCCAGCCTGGTCCAGGCGGGGCGGGGCGGCCGGTACGGCATGCACGATCTGCTGCGGGCGTACGCCGCGGAGCTGGCCGCCCGGCACGATCCCGAACCGGATCGCCGGGCAGCGCTGACCCGGCTGTTCGACCACTACCTGACCGGTGCGGCCGCGGCGATGGCCACCCTGTACCCGTCCGGCGAAGCCGCCGGGGGCGACGCGGACTCGGCGCGCGCGTGGATCGAGGCGGAACGGCCCAACCTCGCCGCGGTCTGCACGAGCGGCGCGGCGCACGGCTGGTACCGGCACACCATCGACCTGGCCGGCACCCTGTTCCGGTACCTCGACGCGGGCGGTCCGGTCACCGAGGCGGTGACCGTCACGTCGTCCGCGGTGGCCGCGGCCCGTGCCCTCGGGGATCACGCCGCACAGGCGCGGGCGCTGTCGCATCTGGGCCGGCTGCACCGGCGGCAGGGCCGTCTGCACGAGGCCGCCGAGACCTATCGCGAGGCGTTGATCTTGTACGCGGATCTCGGTGAACCCGCCGCCGAGGCGCTGGTGCTGCGGAACCTGGGCAGCGTCGACTGGCGGCTGGGTGACTACCGGCGCGCCGCCGACCACTACCTGCGTGCCCGGACACTGTTCGGGCATCTGGGTGACGACGCCGGCCGGGCTGACGCGCTGGTCCGCCTCGGGCTGGTCGACGCCCGCCTGGGTGACGAGACGGCGGCCGCCCGGCGGTTCGATGCCGCCCTAAAGTTGTACGCCGTACTCGGCGACCGGTTCAGCGAGGCGTACGTGTTGTCCTTGCTGGCCCGGCTGCCGCACCGGCCGGCCCTGCTCGACCGGGCGGCCGCGCAACTCCAGGACAGCCTCGCCGCGGTCCGCCGCAACGGTGATCGCACCGCGGAGGCGTACGCGCTGACCGATCTCGCCGCGATCGAGGCCCGCCGGGACCGCCTCGGGGAGGCCGGCGTCCACCTGCGTCGCGCACTCGTGCTGCTCCGCCGGATCGGGGACCGCGCGAGTGAGGCCGAGGCGCTGAACGACCTCGGTCAGGTGCTGCGTGCCGCCGGTGACGCGTCCGAGGCGCGCGCCCAGCACGGTCAGGCGCTGGAGCTGGCCGAGGAGATCGGCGACCGGTACGAGGAGGCGCGTGCCCATGACGGTATCGCCGCGGCCTTGCGGGACGCCGGTGACAGCGGCCGCGCCGGGCCGCATCGGGAACACGCCCGCAAGATCTTCGCCGATCTGGAGGTGCCGGCCGCGCCGCTGATCAGTCGCGGTGCACGCCCTCGATCCACAGAACCGTGACCGGGCAGCCTCGGAATCGGGCGTAGGCGACGACGTCCGCGGTCCCGCCGAGGCCGCGCGCCGGCAGGCCGTCCCACAGCGCGAACAGGTGGTCGCAGCGGTCCACCAGAGCCTGACCGGCGGCGAGATAGCCCTGGTCGGAGGGCGTCTCGCAGGGCAGTGTGATCACCGTCGTGGCCGCGCGCACCAGGTCCTCGAACCGGGCCCGGCTGCCGTCCGCCGTCAGCGATCCGGCGTAGTCCGGCCACGGCAGGACCGCCTCGAGGGTGCCGCCGGACGCCAGCACGTGAGTGGCGAACAACTGGTCGGCGCCGTCGGCGAGGCTCGACACCCCGAACAGGGCGGCGCCGGTGGGCAGCACCCGGCGCCAGTGGTCCATCGCGTGATCGGCGATGCCCGGTGGGAGCACCCGGTGACCGGTGACACCGAACCGCACATTGACCTCCGTACGAAGCACTATGAAGATACGGCTTCCGTGCCCTGTCCGGGGGGCCGTCCTCAGCAGGTGGGCCGGTGCGGAAGTTCGGGGATGTAGCGGGCCCATTCGTCGGCGTTGAGTCCCCGGCCGCTGACCGTGCAGGCGTTGCCCACCGGATCGGCGGCGAGGTCCTTCGGCACCGTGGGATCCCAGAGCATGATGTCCCTGGTGTCGGTGTTGATGGCGCCGCCGGTCACCAGGGTGCGCCCGTCCGGGCTGAAGACCATGTAGAGGCTCTGCAGACCGGGGTCCTTCAGCACGGCGTAACGCAGCGGGGTGGTGGGATCCACGACGTCCCACAGGACCACGGAGTTGTTCAGGCCCGAGGTCGCCAGGGTGCGCCCGTCCGGGCTGAACGACGACCAGAGCACCTGGCTGCTGATGCCGGGCAGGATGCCGATCCGATGAGGCTGGGACGGGTCGGCGGCATCCCACAGCATGGTGATTCCCCGGTCGCTGGTGCCGACGGCCAGGGTCCGCCCGTCCGGGCTGAACTCGAGCGAGGTGGCGCTGTAGCCGGTGTAGTCGGTGAGCGGGACCGACGTGAGCCGTACCGGAGCGGATTTGTTCGTCACGTCGAACGTCGTGACGTTGAAACCCTCGCCGACGGCCATGGTGCGCCCGTCCGGGGTGAACGCGATGGACATCAGCAACCTGCGGAGCGGGAGCTCGACGAGTTTGACGGGCCGCGTCCGATCGGTCATGTCCCACAGGGACGTCCTGCCGTCACCGCGGCCGACGGCCATGATCTTCCCGTCCAGGGTGAGCGCCGCCACCCAGACGGCCGCGGCTCCCGGTTCCTCGATCCGGGACAGGACCACGGGATCGCCCGGCCGGCTGATGTCCAGAACCGTGAGCACGCTCGCGGTGTTGACGGTGACCATGGTGGTCGCGTCGCTGGTGATCATCATTCCCTCGAGCTCGCCGCTCTGCAGTTGCATGAAGTCACCACGGACCGGCTCGGCGGGATCGGACACGTTCCACGTCAGGGCCGTGCCGTCCCGCCCGGCGCCGAGCAGCGAGCGGCTGTCGGGCGTGAAGGAGAGCCCCGCGAGCCGGGCCGGGAACGGATTGGGGATCGAGGCGACCGGCCCGCGGGCGTACCGGCCCCTGGTGTTCCACAGGGTCGCGGTCAGGCGGTCGCCGGCGGTGGCCATCGTGCGCCCGTCCGGACCGAAGGTCATCGACCGGACCGGGCCGCCGCGGGCGACGAGCTTGGCGACCTGCGCCGACATCCACGGCCATCCGTTGTTCGGCTCGACGCTCAGCACCGTCGTGGTGCCGTCCGAGTCGCCGATGGCCAGATTGTTGCCGTCCGTGCTGAACGCGAGCGTGGTGTGGTCGGTGTCGCCGGGCCCGCCGGCCTCGGAGTCGCCCTGCCGTGGCGCGGCCGGATCGGAGAGGTCGTAGAGGTAGATGTAGTCGTACGGGCCCTCGACGGCCACGATCGGCAGCTTCGGATTGAACTCGATGTCGGTCTCGCCGACCATGGTGCCGAAGTCGAACGCGATCGTGGAACGGCGTACCGGGGCGCTGCGATCGGCCAGGTCCCAGACGGCGACCTGGGCGCCGCTGGTGACGGCGATCCCGCCGTCCGGGCCGAACTTCAGCGGGTACGCCCCGGTCAGCGTGGACAGGGCGGCCGGCGCGGGGCCGGCGACGTCCCACAGGACGGTGTTCTTGTCCCGGTTGCTGGTCGCGACGGTGCGCCCGTCGGGACTGACGTTCACCGCCGTGATCCCCGCCGGGTCGGTCAGCGGGGCCAGCCGTACCGGAGCCGCCGGGTTCGACACGTCCCACCGGGTCGCCTCCGGGCCGCCGTCGAACGCGACGAGGATCTTCCCGTCACGGCTGGCCGCCAGCGTCCGGTCCGCGGTCCCGGCGGCGGGCAGGGTGGAGATCCGCACCGGTCTCGCCGGTTCCGTGGTGTTCCACAGCGACACCGTGCCGTCGTCACCGCTGGTGGCGACGACCTGCCCGGCGAGAGCCTCGACGTCGGCCACGTCACCGATGGAGCCGCTGTACGGGGTCGACATGGCCAGATGGCTGAGCTGCTCACGGGTCGCCGGGTCGTCGTGCAGGCGCTGGGCGGCCACGCCCAGCATGAGCGCCTTCCGCGGGTCCTCGGAGAGGATCGCGCGAGCCCGCGCCATCAGCCGCTGGTTGATCACGATGCGCTGCTGCAGTTCGGCGGCCTCCCGCTGGCGGCGGGCCTCCTCGGCCGCCTCCCGGGCGAGCCGCTCCTGCCGCTTGCGCTCCTCCTCGGCTCTGCGGGCCTGCTCGCGGTGGTGCTCGGCGAGCCGCTCCTGCTCCTTGGCCCGGTCCGTCGCCTGGTTCGCCAGTTCCTGCTGGTAGCGAGCGTTCGCCTTCTGCTGCTCGGCGTTCTTCCTCTGCCGTTCGGCGTCGGCCTGCTGCTGGTCCGCCTCGGCCCGGTACCGCCGTGCCACATCCTGTTCCCGCCGCGCCTCGGCGGTGGCCTCCTCGGCCAGCGACTGCTGCACCTTCGCCTCGGCGGAGGCCTCCCGGGCGAGCGCCTCATGCTCGCCGGCCAGCTGCTCCTGCCGCCTGGTCTCTGCCTGCGCCGCCCGCGCCCGGTCCTCGTTGACCCGGGCGTTCTCCTGCTGGCGCTGCGACTCCTCGGTGGCACGTTCCGCGGTGCCGCGCTGCTCCGACGCCACCCGCTGCTGCAGCCGGGCCTCCTCGGCGGCGGCGCCGGCCCGGTCGGCGTAGCGCACCGCGACCACACCGGTCAGCGAGGCGACCAGGGTCAGCAGCGCCAGAGTCGCCGCGGCCACCGCCGACAACCGTCGGGCCCGCCGGTGCTGCCGGACGTCCTCGCCCTCCAGCTCGTCCTTGCTCACCCCGTGCATCGGTGCGGCGAGCTGCGCGATGGCGTCCCGGAACCGGATGTGCTGCAGGCTCAGGTGCAGATCGTCGCGTGCCCACCGCAGGTCCAGGAAGAGCGGTTCCTCGGTGAAGACACCCCGCAACGAGGCCGGAACGGCGGTGGAGCCGGCGGTGAAGTCGCGCGCGGCGTGGTCCCAGTTCCACTCGCCGTCGGTCACCACCGGCAGGATGCGGTCCGGTGACTTGGTCGCGAGCCAGTGCTCGATCTCCCGGTTCACCCACGGCGATTGCGCCGCCTCCGGCGAGGCGAGCAGCACGAAGTGTGCCGAGCCGTCCATCGCCTCCTGAATGGACGTCCACAGCTTCGGGGTGACCGCCAGGCCGGTCTGATCGCGGAAGATCCACAGGGCGCGACGCCGGTGCCAGGGCTTCGCCAATCGGTGCAGACCCCGCTGTACGGCGGGCGCGAGCCGGCCGTCGGCGGCGTGACTGTACGAGATGAACCCATCGAATGGCATTGCTGTCCCCGCGGGTCGGCGTGATAGACGGGGGACGATTCTCCACGGCGCCGGGCCGCGGGTAAAGCCGCGTGGAAAGCGGAACGCCCGGACCCGTGGGCAGCGGATCCGGGCGTCCCGTGCGATCTCAGTCGCGGTCTTCCACCGTGAGCTGCAGATAGCCGTCCGTCGTCTGGAGCGACCCGATCGTGGACCCCTCGGAGGGTTCCACCCGGATCGAGAACGCCTCACCCTCGACCAGGTCGAGGGACAGCTCCTCGCTGCCGGTCCAGTCGATCAGGGCACGTACGGTCCGCTGCCCCGCCCGGGTCTCGACGAGGATCTCCCCGCCGTACTTGAGCTCGCCGACCTGTTCGCCGTCGATCTCCACCCGGTACGCACGGAACCTGTCCCGGAACTTCACCGCGGGGCGGTAGAACCGGATCGCGGGCGATCCCGCGTAGGAACCCTTGGGCCTGTCCGGCCGCCGGGCGGGAACCCGGCGGCCGGTGGGCGCCACCTGAGGCGTCACCCGCGCAGCGGGAGCACCGCCGCGCAGGTGTGGCGGCACCGCGAAGTCGAACGCGGGCAGCCAGGCCACCAGCGGGAGCGCGCAGGCCAGCGCGCCCCCGAGCAGGACCAGGGAGCGAGCAAGCCCCAGCGACCCGGTCGACAGGCCGTCGACCTCGGCGATGTCGGTGTAGATCACCCCGGCGAAGACCGAGGTCAACGCGAGGATCATCGGCAGCCAGGCCCGGTTGCGCCAGCGAACCTCACTGGCCGACCAGGTGCCGCGCCACCACGCCGGGATCCGCGTCAGGTAGAACCCGCAGACCAGGAGACCGATGACCACGCACCAGAACCCGAAGTCGGCGTACCAGATCGCCGGATCGCCATTGCTTTCCATCGTTCAGCACTCTTTCCTGGTCAGGACGCTAATCGAACATGGACCAGATCTTATCGACGGCTTTGTGGGCCAGGCCGCCGCCGATGACTCCGCCGACGGCACCACCGACCACTCCGCCGACCAGTGCTCCCACGGGTCCACCGATCGCCGCGCCGGCAAGTGCGCCCATCTTGGCTCCGGCGGCCGCTCCGGCGAGTGCTCCGGCGAGGTTGGCACCACCGGCCGCGATGGCCTGCCCCCGGCTCTTCCCCTGTTCCATCTCGGTGTTGTAGACGTCCACGGCGCCCACGACGTTGAGCGCCAGACCGATTCCGGGCACGACCTTCATGCCCTTCATGGACTGTTTGCCGAACGCGCTCGCTCCGAGTGGGATCCTCGGGCCCCGCCACTCCGCCGAGTTGACCACGCCTTTGGCGAAGCCGTTCTTGTTGAACCAAGTCTTGATCTTGAAAGCCTCGGACTGGTTCGTCTTGTTCGTATCGAAGAGGGCGTCGGCCAGCCAGTGGTTCTTGAACGCGTTGGTGGCGTACTTGTTCTTCGCCATGTCCTCCGCGGCCATCTTCCCGGCCTCGGCGCCGCCGGTCCAGCCGTCGGTGACGCTGCCACAGCCGGCCTGGTAATACGTGGCGACGGTGACCCTGGTGCACGGACTTGCGATGCTGTCGCTGATTCCGGTGGCCAGCGGATCCTTGAACTTCGGCTTGGGCGGGGGCGGAGGCAGGACCGGAGGCTTCGGCCGAGGGATCGGGACGTTGTACGACGCCGACCCGCTGCTGGTGCTGGGAGTCCGCGATCCGCCGGTGTTGGGTGTGCTGCTGCCCTTGCTCCCGCTCCCGCTGCCGCTGCCGCTGCCGCTGCTACCGCCACCGATCTTCTTGCCGGTCGCGTCGCGGCCGAGGACCCGATCCTCCGGGGGAAGCATCTTGCCGCCCGGGTCGCTCGACAGGATCGGGTTGCTACCGGCGTAGGTGTAGCCACCCAGCTGGTTCGGGTCGGACGGGTCGAGGACCGGGTCCGCGCTGATGAACCGTCCGAGGGCCGGGTCGTACTTGCGGGCGCCGAGGTCGGAGTATCCGGTGGCCTCGCTCTTCGGTTTGCCGAGGTAGCCACGCGTCTGATCCGGCCATGGTGATGGATTCGCGTTGGTACGCGACTCACCGTACGGCTTGGTCTGCTGGCGCGAGATCTGCTGGGTGGTGGTGTCCATGGCCAGCACGCCGGTGCCGTGCCGGTCGTTGATCAGGTACTGGACGCCACCGCCCGGCAGGGTGGACCGCACCGCGATGGCGTCGGTGTCGCCGCCGTGCGTGTAGGTGCGGACCGCGCCCAGGACCACCGCGGGCGTCACCGAAGTGTTGACGACGACCTGGGTGTCACCGGCGAACAGCGTGGTGCGTCCCGGGTCGCGGCGGATCAGCTGGTTGCCGTCCGCGTCGTACAGGTACTTGGTGACCGTCGAGCTGCTGCCGGTCGTGGTGACCTCGGCGAGCATGCCCTCGTCGTCCCACTTCAGGTTCTGCCCGGAACCGCTGGCCGCGGCCCTGGTGAGCAGGTTGCCCGAGACGTCGTAGACGAACGTGGTCGGATCCACGCCGGTCGTCGACGTGAGGGTGTGCGGCTGGGCGCCGGTGCGGTTGCAGCCGGTGGTGCAGCCGTTGGTGTAGCCGGTGGTCACGTCCGCGCCACCGTTGGTGGAGTGGTCGACCAGGCTGGTGCGGTTGCCGATGGCGTTGTAGCCGAAGGACTGCCAGTAGGCGCCGGGTCCGGTGGCCAGCGTGCCGGCGGCCGGTTCGGCGGTGCCCACGGTCGGGCAGGTGTCCTTGGCGGTCCACGCCTGGGACAGCCGGTTGAGGGCGTCGTAGCGGTAGCACTGCGTGTCGACGAAGGTGCTGCCGGTCTCGGACTGCTCGTTGGACACCGAGAGCGGGTTGCCCGAGTCGTCGTACGTGTACTTCATCTCGTCGACCAGCGGGCCGATGCCCTGGCTGCGGTGCACGGTCCGGCCGGACAGCCGCAGCGTGTACTCGTCGTAGGAGTAGAGCACCTGCGCCTCGTTGCTGGAGGCGCCCATGGTCACCCGGGACAGCTGACCGAAGTCGGTGTACAGGGTGCTGCCGATGTACGTCTCGATGCCGGCGGTCCGGGTCGGGGCGCCGAGCAGGTTACGCCCGTACGAGATGGTCTCGCCGGGGAGACCGCCGACCGCGGGCGCCTCGTGCTGGGCCAGCGCCTCGGTGTCCGGCGTGTAGCGGAACTTGTTGGTGAACTCGACCGGCAGCGGGCTCTCCACCGAGGGTAGGGTGATCGTCTGTCCCAGGGGCTTGCCGAGCGTGCTGTAACCGGTGTACGAGACCGTGTAGCCACCGGTCACGCCGGACACGTACCGGGTCGACGAGGTCACCTTTCCGATCCGGATCGTGTCGTACTCGTACGACGCGAACTTGAAGTTGTTCCTGGACTTGTTGACCGCGGTCAGCTTTCGGCCGGCCAGGTCGTAGGTGTAGTTCAGTTCGATGCCGCGGGCGTCCTTGGTGGCGCTGATGTTTCCCGCGTCGTCGTATTTCGTGTAGAAGAGCCCGGTGTCCGGGTCCGACTGCGAGATCTCGCGACCGCGCAGGTCGTACGTGTAGGACCAGGTCGTGTCGTCGGCACCGATGACCTTGGTCCGCCGGCCGCTGTGGTCGTACTCGTACTTCGTGACGTTGGCCGTGCCACCGGTGGCGGTGTAACCCGTCCGGTGGCTGCCGCCGACGGCCGGGGTGACCGTGTACTGCTTGAACTGCACCAGCCGGTCGCGGGCGTCGGTCACCTTCGTGTGGATGACGCCACCGGTCGCCGGGAACACGGTTTCGGTGTCACCCGTGTACGCCGTGCGGGTCTGCCACTTGGCCACACCCTTGTGGTGCTCGGTGACCCGGGTGGACTGGCCCATCGCGTCGTAGTCGGTGGTCGTCGTGGCCGGGATCGAGACCTGCGAGAGACGGTCCGAGACCAGGCTGTCGGAGGGGTTCCCGACCGCCGCGTAGGCGTTGTTGGTGAGCACCACCTGGCCGAGCGAGTCGTACTGGGTGTCCGAGACGACGACCGTGCCGTTCTCCCCGGTCTCCTGGGTCTCCAGCTTTCGCAGCATCGCGTCGTGGAGAACCTTGCTGACCCGGTACTTGGGGGCGTCGCCCAGCTCGGCTGCGTCGACAAGCGTCTTGGTGGTGGTGACGCTGGGCGAGGTGGCCGAGTTCTTGTACTCGTAGATCATGTTGGCCGGGGCACCGGCCTCCTTGCTCTTGTTCGCGAGCCAGACGGCGGTGAGCCGGCCGAGCGCGTCGTACTGCATGGAGGTCACCCCTCCGGCGGCGTCGGTCTCGGTCATCACGTCGCCGCGAGCCGGGTTGAGCACCTCGGTGGAGAGCTGGCACTCCTTGCTCGACGTGGTGACCGCCGAGCAGTCGGCACCCGGCTGGACCTGGGTCACCGTGGTCACGGTGACCGGCAGCGCACCGGAGGCCGGCGCACGCCGGGTGTAGACCGTCTTGGCCAGGCTGGTCGTGCCGTCGGCCATCTTCGAGTTCGGGTTCCGCGTCTCGGACGTCTTGCGGCCGTACGCGTCGTAGGTGATCGTCGAAGTGGTGACGAACGCCGTGGCGGTGGCACCGGAGGCAGCGGTGGCCTCCTGCACCGTGGTCACGTCGCCGCGGGTGGGCCGCACCGCGTTCGCGTCGCCGTTACGGGCGAACGGGTTCCCGTCGTAGGAGGACCGGGAGTGTGAGATCAGCGTGCCGGACGGGGTGGCCCCCGCCGTAGCACAGTCCTGCTGCGTGACGATGACCTCGGCCGGCTTCACCATGGTGGTGGAGGTGCCGTCGAGGTAGCGGGTGAACGTGCACTTGGCGATGTTGCCGGCCGCGCCGGCCTCACCGCGGTCGACGCTCTGCACCGCGACACCCGTGGTGCTCTGGCCCAGGGTGGTGTTGTAGAACGTCCGGCTCTCGGTCGTGCGCCAGCCGTAGGACACCTTCTCCCGGGCGACCTCGCGGAACGGGCGGACCATCTGCGCGGTCAGCGCCGGCAGGCCGTCACGGGCGCGCGACGCGGTGGGGCCGATGACGGTGGGGACCGTCACCTTGGCGGAGTCGATGGTCCCGCCCACCCCGGTCAGCTTGACGACCTCGAACGTCTGCCCGGCGAACCGGTTGTCGTCCGGGACCGAGATGCTGCCGTCGCTGCTGGTCAGGTTCTTCGCGGGGCGGGTCTTGCCGTCCGGCAGGGTGTCGCCGTTCATGCCCCGGAAGTAGTAGGTCGTCGACGACGTCCGCTGGTCGTGGACCGGCTGGCCGTTGACGTAATGGAAGACGGCCGGATCACCGGTGCGTGTCTCCACCTCGCCGTAGCCGCGGAACTGTCCCCAGGTCCGGTTCTTCTTCTTGACCAGCTCGTTGTCGTCGTAGTGCCAGGCCGCACCGCCCTTGTAGAGGTACTCGGTGACCAGCCGGGGCTGGGTGCCGTCCTGGTAGGCGTTGTACTTGTCGATGGTGCTGACCCGGGTGACCGGGTGGGTGTAGAACCAGTCCAGCAGCGGCCGGGGCTGGCCCTCGGGCGCCCAGTACACCGGGAAGCAGGCGGTGGTGTTGGTGGAGGCGAACTCCTGCGCCTTGGTGTCCTTCTCGTCGTTCAGGTCGCTCGCCGGCACGCCCGAGCAGTTCGGGGTGCTGTAGTCGACGGTGGTCTCCGCACCCGCCTCGGACGTGACGTTGCGGATCCGGTTGTACTGCAGCGGGGGCAGTCCGGGAACCGTTCCGACCCGGTTGGGCAGCTGGATCGGGTTGAAGCTCACCGTGCCCGCCGAGAGGTCCCGGTCGCCGCCGCCGAGCCGGTCGAGTCCGGTGTGCTTGATGGACTCGAGCCACAGGGTCGGGGCGTGGTCACCACCGTCCGGGAAGGTCTGCACGAGGTCGTACCGGCTCACCGGCTTGACCGCGCCGTTCACCCGCACCTGGGTGACGATCGAGGTGAGCCGTTTGCGTGACCAGAAGCTGACGCCGTACTTGTCGCAGTCCTTGCCGCTGACACAGTTGAGGTCGACCGGGGTGTCCGGCCAGTACTCCGGGTGCGAGACGGTGAACTGCTCGTTGGTGCACTCGTTGCCGGCCGGGCGGCCGACGATGCAGCGCTCGGCGGTGTTGAAGAGGATCTGCGCCGGCACGGCGGCCGAGAAGATCGTCGACGCCCGCATGCCGTAGTCGATGCGCTTGAGCACACCGTCCCGGACGTACGAGACCGGCTTGTCCTTCTTCTTGTTCGCGCCGTAGTAACCGATCTCCGGCGCGTAGTAGTACGCCGTCGCGTTGGTGTAGGGGTCGACGACGTAGTCGAGGTTGAATCGGTATCCCAGCGTGCAGGCGGTTTCCCCGAAGTCGCCGGTGGGGCAGTCGCTCACGCCGCCGTTCGCCTTGTAGACCGGCATGGTCCACACCGACTTGGTCTCGTCCTCGTCCGCCGACCAGCCGGGCAGACGGTTGAGACCGAAGTAGTACTGGACACCCTCGATGGTGACCCGGAAGTGCTCACCGTTCTTGGTGCCGTTGGTGGCGCCCGTGAGCCGCTCGATCTTGGTGTTGGCGCTGTCCTCGGCCGGACGGAACGTCTTGGTGTCGTCGTCGTAGACGATCTGGGTCGACGAGCCGTCCAGTGAAAGTGTCAGGAGCTGCCCGGCCCAGCACAGGTCACCGCTGCCGGTGGGGGCGCCCGAATCCTTCACGTCCCGGCACGCCTTGTAGGTGCGCTCGATGTAGTGCTCGCTGCTCTTCCAGCCGTCACCGATCCAGGACGACTGGTTGTTCGTCGCGGAGGTCCGCGCGTCCACCGCGCTCGAGTTGTAGGAGAGCTCGATCTCCGGAGCCGCGCCGCCGAGCGGCGGTGGCGCGCTGATCGGGTACTTGTAGGTGAATCCGCCGGTGCTTCCGCCGGCTGACCAGGTGCCGCCGGCCGAGAGGCTGGTGGCCGAGAAGTCGCCGCTGGAACCCTCGCTCGAGGACGTGGCCGCCAGCACCGTCATGGAGCTCGCCGCCAGGGCGTTCGCGCTGGCACCGGTACTCGCGCCGCTCAGCGGCAGATCAGCTGACAGCGGTGACCCGGGCTTGGTGGTGAGCGGAGTCTGTGTCCGGCACCGGTCCAGGTCCGGCGTGGTCAGGGCACAGGCCGGCAACTGCACGAGGCGCAGCCGGGAGGCGTACCCGCCACCGTAGGCGTTGCGGAACGTCGAGGTGTCGACGTTGACACCGACGCCGCCCGAACCGGACGTGCTCTCGACGGTGAACAGGACACCGGTGACACCGGCCGCCTTCGCCTTGGACTCCTCGACGGTGCGCACGCGGACCTGGGACGGCGCGGAGCCGGAGGTCGCCCGGGCCAGCGACACGGGGGTGTCACCGGCGCGGATCCAGGAGCGGCTGTTCGCGGCCGAGGTGCCACGTGCCGCCGCGGTCTCCGGCAGCTTGACCGTGGCCGACTGCGCCGCCGGCAGCTTCGACCGCTCGGCGGGATCGAATTTCTTGTACGGCTTCGTGGTGGTGACCTTGCGCGGCTCCCGTGCCTTGCCGAGGGCGATCCGTTCCTGGGCGGCGGGTTTCGGGAACGGCTCCTTCCGCGGCGAGGCGGAGGCGGGAGAGGCGGTGTATCCGAACATCGCCGGCGTGATCAGCGTCAACAGAATGGCGGCTGCCGGCCGCCGCCATCCCCGCATCAATGAGGTATTTCTACCTTTTTCGGGCAGCATCTGCCCGTATGTGGACAACACTGACGTAGGCCCTTCCCCGTTTGAAGAACTTGTCGCCCATGCCACCGGCGCTGGAAAGTCGCCTGTGGAATGCGATGATCTTCGATCAAATACGGACAGCGTACGGGGGTGCCAAGCGTTTGTCGTCGATGCCCTGGAGGGCCATTGTTGCATTTGAATAACGCAATGTTTCTACCGGCGATAAGACCATTTCACGGGATTTTGTACGCACGAAGGGGGTGCCCGGCACAGCCGGACGCCCCCTTTTTCGTGCTTGGTGTTACCGGCTGCTGAGCTCCTTCACCGTCTCGGGCGTGATCACGCCCTGGTAGGCCCGGACGGCGTCCAGGTCACCGGGGAAGAAGTCGCTGACGTGGTCGTCCCAGCGGGTCCGGCCGGCCGTGAACGCGCCAGCGGCCTGCCACGGCGTACCCGTGAGCTGACCCTCACCGGCCAGCTCGCCACCGACGTACAGCTGGATCCTGTTGGTGTTGGCGTCGAAGGTCGCCGCCAGGTGCGTCCAGGTGTTGAGCGAGGCCTCCGAGGAAGCCTCGGCGATCGCCACCCCGGGCAGGGCGGTATCGGTCTCCATCATCATGAAGCGCCAGCACTTGCAGTCGTTGCCGCGCTGGAGCATGAACCGCGCGGAGTGCTCGCCGTCCTGGCTCAGCGCCGTGTGGTTCCAGGTCCCGGCGGTCAGCCTGGCCCAGGTCGAGACCGAGAACGACTGGTCGGTACGGAGCAGCGCGGGCGACGTCACGTGTGCCGTGGTGCCGTTGAGGCGCACGGCGCCGACGTCCCCGAAGTCGTTGTAACCCGGGTACGTGTACGCCGCACCGCCGGTGAGCGCTCCGTCGTTCTCGTGGAAGCTCCAGTCCTTGGCGATCGTGGTGTCGCTGTCGTCCTCGAACTGCCAGTTGACCATCAGCTCCGGCTCGGAGTACGCGGCGATCTCCGCCTCGTTGGTGGCCCGGTTCCACACCCGGACGTCGGCGATGTCGCCGGCGAACCAGGTGCTGCCGCTGCGGCCGATCCACGTCGGACCGGTCAGGTCGTTGAACGTGGTGACCTCCTCGACCGAGGTGTCGGCCGAGCCGTTGACGTAGAGCGTGATCGACTTCAGCTCCGCGTCGTAGACCGCGGCCAGGTGCGTCCACACCCCGGTCCTGGCCGGCTCCGACGACTCCGCGTTGTGCCAGACGACATCGGACCCGGAGGTGGCCGACGGCATCTGGGCGAGCCAGCGGTCGCTGGACTGCTGGTACTGGAAGTACAGCGAGGAGTTGCCGCTCGCGTCCCGCGTGAAGATGGTGCGGTCGGCGGACTTGTCGGCCAGCTTGACCCAGGCGCTCACCGTGAAGCTGCGCGTGGTGTTGAGCATCAGGTCCGTGCCGGCGTAGCTGCTCGTCCCGTTGAACTTCGCGGCCTTACGGCTGGTCAGCGGACCGTCCGTCCAGGTCACGTTGTTCAGCGTCGCCGGGTTGAGCGTGCGGTTCGAGCCGACGCCCCAGCCGGTGTCCCGGGCCGTGGTGCCGGTGCCGTCGTCGAACTTCCACTCCGCAACGGCCTCCTGGACCGGGGTCGGGTCGTCGACGATCCAGTCCGACGGGTCCGCCTCGGTGACGTACTGCTGGGCGAGCGTCACGTAGTAGTAGTCGCTCGGGTACGTCGTGGTGCCGTCGTTCCACAGGTAGTCGTCGTGGATCTTGTCGGAGAGGTGGTCACCGTCGACGGAGACCGCCGCCGCGAAGTTGATCACGTCGTCGGCGTACCCCTGCAACTGGTCGGAGGCCGGGTCGCTGCCGAGGATGAACTCGTTGACGATCTCCCGTGCCGCCTCCTGGACCGCCGTCGGCGTCTTGGCGAACGGGGGCAGCGTGGCCACGTAGACCTGCAGGCCACCGGTCTTGTTCTGGAGTGTGACCGCCGGGTTGGACGCGTCGTCGGTCTTGAACTTGCGCAGCTGCGAGGTGAGCGCAATCAGCCTGTTCTTGACCGGGGTGGCACACGCGTCGGCGGTGGTGGCTGTGCAGGCCAGCAGGTCGCTGGAGCCGGCCGAGACGAGTACGGTCCGGACGTTGCTCTGGCTGAGGATCGCCCGGTCGACGGCGGCGATGGAGTTCTCCGGCGTCGTCGCTCCACCCACCGGCAGCTGACCCCGGTTGCCCCAGGAGCTGGTGCCCAGGTTCAGCACACCGAACGGGACCGTTCCGCTGCCGTTCGGCTCGTTCACCAACTGCTCGGTGATCCGGCTGTTGAGCTGGCTCTCGCCGTTGCCGCCGGCGGTGTCGCTGTTGATGGTCTGGTCACCGAAGAGCACCACCGAACCGGACGGATTCGCCGCCGGGGTGGTGACGTCGACGCCCGCCACGAACGGGACGCCGGTGATCGTCGACTTGGTGAAACTGGTGCCCGTCTTCTCGCCGGTGTGGTCGACGTTGTCCGCCGCGGTCACGTAGATCGGCGTCTTGCCGTCCTGGTGACCGGGCACCGTGGTGAGGTTGCCGCGGACCTTGGCACTGATCAGCACCATGGCACGGTCCGGGGCGCTGAACGCGACCGGATCGCTGAGGATGTCCGTGCCGCCCGCAAGCGTGACCGATTTCGATCCGCCGAAGGTCAGCGACACCGGCGTCGCGGCGGCGTTCGCCTCGCCGGCCGTGGTGTCCCGCAACGCGATGGACACCGCGTCCAGGGTGACCGGGGTCTTGCCGAGGCTGTTCGCCAGGCGCACCCGGACCCGCTGGTCGTCACCGCGCGTACCGATGCTCAGATGCGCGGGGATACGGACGGTCTGGTTGTTGAGCGTCGCGTTGACGGTCGCGGCGCCCGGGGCCGGGCTCGACTGGATGTTCGGCGCGTCCTGCGCCGACGCCCAGCTGCCGACCCAGCGCAGCGCCGAGGTGCCGCTGCCGGTGGCCGACGTCGGGCGGATGCCGAGACCCAGGAAATGCAGCGTCGGGCGGCCGCCCTGCGCCACGTTGGTGACCATCGGGAGCGTGATGCTGGAGATCTGTGCGCCCGGGCAGGCCAGCGGGACACTGGTCGCGAACAGGCTGATCGGGAGTGCGCCCCGGGTCGCGTTGCTCTTGTTGTAGGTCGGTGCCGTGAAGACCGCCTCGTTGGGCGGCGTCGCCGTCCAGTCGGCGATCGACTGCAGGGTGTACGACTGGCTCTTCATCCCGCAGCTGGTCGTGGCGTAGTTGATCGTGCCACTGGCGTTGCGGGCCGGGCCGTGCGTCGCGAAACCGACGAAGACCAAGGCGTTGCCCCGGTTCACCACGCCGGTACCCGGCACGGTGACGACCTGTCCGGAGGACAGCATGTTGTCGTTCTTGCCGTCGCCGAACGTGGCCGGCAGCTTGATCGCCGCGCCGTTCACGGTGACCGTGCCGCCCGGGTTCCAGCCCGCGGCCTTCAGGTGCGCGGCCTCGAAACCGGAACCGACACCGTCCGCGTTCGACGTGGTGACGGTCGGGGTGGTGCCCTCGGTCAGGGTGCTGATCGCAACGTTGTTCTGGCAGCCGGCGGTGTTGTTGATCGGGCAGGTCGGCACCGGGGCGATCCGCAGCACGTCGATGCCGGCCTGATGTCCGCCGGACGCCGCGTTCTTGCCGGTCACCTGCAGCGTGAGTGTGTGCACGCCCTGGCTCAGAGTGATCCCGGCGCCGTTGCTGTCGCGGACGACCCCGAAACCGCGGTACTTGACACCGTTCCGTGCGCTGTAGGCGTCGAAGTTCTGCACCAGCAGCGTCTCGGTCGGCAGCCCCTTGTCCAGGGTGAGCGTGTAGGTGCCGTAGTCGGTCGCGGTCATCAGGCTAGCGCCGAGCTCCCACAGGCCCTGCTGGGGAATGTTGAAGCGGAACGTCGCGGTGTCCCCGACGGCGACCTTGCTGGTGGTGCTCTTGTTGGCCAGCATGCCCTGGTAGCCGTTGTAGAAGTAGTAGCCGGCGTAGCTCGGCTGGCTGATCAGATGGCCGGTCGTGCTGGTCGTGGTGGCCTTCGGCACCGTGGTGTAGGTGCCGTCGGTGTTCCACGCAGACCAGCCGTCGATCATGAGATTGCCGGCCGCGTAGAACGGCGTCGAGGTGCCGGCGTTGAAGCTGTAAGTGGTCTGCGGGGAGGTGGAGCCGGCCTGGTCGACCGCCTTGGCGAAGACCCGGTGCGCCCCCGCGGTGCCCGGGGCGAAGTTCAGGCCCGCGGTGCCGTTGATCACCGTGGTGCCGTACCCCCAGGCGTTGTCGGCCTTGGCGAAGTAGATCGTCCCGGGGGTGGGGACGGTCGTCGACGTCCACGCGGTGCCCTTGTTTGCCGCGTAGGTGACGTTGGCCAGGTCACCGTCGAGCGAGAACAGGTAACCGATGATGTTGTTGGTCTTGTCGTTGCCGAGCTGGAACAGACCCCGGTCGGTGTAGGAGCCGCCCATCGCGTCCGGCGGGAACTGCGTAGAGACGATCGACGGGGCCTTCGGTGCCGTGGTGTCGACGGTGAACGTCTGGGTCTGCGACCAGACGCCGCCCCACACCCCGGACGCGTTCTTGATCGCGGCCTTCCAGGTATAGGTACCGTCCGCCAGCGCCGGAGTGATCGTCCAGGAGCTGCCGTTGAGGTTGTAGCCGGTGGCCGGGCCGTACCCGGAGCGGATCTTGGTCCCGGCCTTGTCGAACACCTGGTAGGCGATCTGCACGTTCTCCTGCAGGCCGTTCATCTTCGGGCTGTAGCCGTGCGCCGTGATGGTCGGCGTCTTCGACGTGGTCAGGATCCGGCCCTGGTCCACCACGGACGGGCTGATCCTCGGGTTGCCGGTGCCGTTGGTGAACTTCGGCTTGTAGCTGTACCGCACCGACAGCGTCGCGCCGCCGCCGTAGCCCAGCTGCTTCCAGTTGTACTTGTCGTCCATGTTCTTGGCCTCGACCATGAACGTGGCGTTGCTCGCCTTGTCCGTCTGGGCGACGGTCTTGATGTGGCTCAGCACGTTGAACTTGAAGCTGGCCGGGCTGGGCCGCACCTTCTTGGTGCCGCAGTCGAGCTCCTGACCGTTGATCGTGGACAGCACGCCGGTCCGCTTGCCCGGCTGCTTGCCCCAGTTCAGGCCCGAGGAGTTCCAGCTGGCGATGCTGCCCATGCCGTAGATCACGGCCGCGGTGTTGTAGCAGGACGCCGACCAGCGGTGCACCACGTACATGTTGGCTTCGAAGATCTCGGCGCCGCGGATACCGGACGTGTTCATCTGGTAATAGGTGCGGGCCCGCTCGGCGTCGCCGCCCGGCCAGTTGTCATAGCCGATCCGGGCGCTGGTCGAGCCGGTCGTGGACGTCGAGTTGTAGACGTTCCAGCCGTTGCTGGAGATCCGGGCCCACTTCAGCTGCGACTTGCCGGGGGAGCCGGACCAGTACGGGTCGATGTAGACCGGGTACTTGGTCGTCCTGGCGGTCAGCAGCTTCTGGTCCGGAACCAGGATCTGCTTGCCACCCTCGATGTCGACCTTGACCTTCGCCCGGTTGCGGCCCATCTCGCCGGCGGCGATCCGGGCTTCCTGGGGGGTGAGGTCGGCACCGGGCGCCGGCTCGGTGTCGCCCTCGGCCGGGGTGCTGTCCCACATCAGCGCGGTGTCGGTGTGGAAGATCCGCTCACCGGACTTGGTGTCGACCGCCTCGGCGCCGCCGTTGCTGGTCTCGCCGAGCTTGACGCCGGTGCCGGTCAGACCGAAATCGATCTTCTTGAGCTCCGGGTTGGCCGCTGCCTCGGGCGTCTTGACCACAAGCATCGAGGAGTAGCCGGTCGCATCCGCGATGACCTGGAGGTCCACGTCCGGGAGCACGTTCTGGTACGTGGCCGTGTCGCCCGACACCACCGCGGGCGGCAGGTTCCGGTCCCACGAGAACTTCAGCGTCTTGCCGTCGTCGTTCATGGACAGCAGGTTCTTGCCGCCGCCCGCCGAGATCGACAGCCTGGTGTTCGCCGCCTTCGGGGCGTAGCTGCCGTCCTTCTGCCTGACCAGGGTGGTGTCGACCGGCACCCAGGCGTCATTCTGCTTCACCCGCTGCGGGGCGGAGGAGTAGATCGCGGTCAGCGATCCGTCCGGGTTCGCCGAGGTGGTCGAGTACTCGTCGGTCAGCGACGGCACCGGGATGGGTTCACCGCCGGAACGAGCCTTGTCGATCGCCGTGGCGACCGGGTCGGCCGGAGCCTGCGGGGAGAGTTTCGTGGGGGTGGGGGCTTGCGCCTGCGCCGGTGGTGACACGGCGACCGCTCCCGCTGTGAGCAATGTGGCGACCGCCGTGACCAGAGGCAGGCGGCGCCGATGCGTCAATCGAGACGACATGGTGCCTCGGAAAACCCTTCTGTGGGAGCAAAATCAGGAGTTCGTAAGGAACGCGATCTTGAAGCGCGTGGAGGACATCGTAAGGCCGGACCAATCGAACGCTGTGTTGGTCTGATCCGGACACTCTGCAGCTTCGGCGAAGATCGCGCTGCCCCGTTCCGCGGTCGGTTTCCCGTCACTGTGATCGATCGGTGGGACTGGTGCGGCCTGCGTACTCGAGTGAGCAGCGCGGATGTGGATCATGCCGTTCGGCACTGTGATCCAAAACCGACAAATCAAACCTGGTAGATCTCGCTGCACGGGCGCTTCCAGGTACGCCGGCCGCGTGCCGACGCTGTGGATCACGTCAGGCGACGGGCGCGCACCGCGGCGACGGCGGCCGGCCGGACGGCCCGTTTTTCGGAACACCCCTCCTCACCTCGGGCGACGCGGTTTTGTCGTACCGGTGGGATAGAACTTGCGCACCTGTTCGTGAGGAGGTCTGGTTGTGACCAGCGAAGGCGTCGCCCATGAGCGACGCAGCGCAGCACCCGTCATCGCTCCGGTGCGGCCGCGAAAACTGGCCAAGGTGCCGTTCGTGGAGCTGGCCGAGGGCCGCCTGCAGGGGGTGGTCTCGAGCGGATCCGACGTGGAGCGGGTCTACGTCTCGTCGATCACCTCCGGTGACCACGGCCTGAGTTGCAACACCAACAACAATCGGCCGTGCGGCGGCCTCGGCGGTGGCACCCATGCCTGCAACCATCTGCGTGCTCTGGCCGACGCCGCCGTCGCGCAGTACGGCCTGGATCGCGTCGCCCGATACCTGAGGGTGACCTTGCCGGACGACGCCGGCGACCTCTGGTCCGGGCTGCGCACCACGACGGCCCCCAACCGGGCCGCCGAGGTCTTCAGCGGGTTCCTGCGCCACCTGGCCTACCTCGAGGTGCCGGCCACCACCGACCCGCTGCCGGAACTGCACTGGTTCCCGGCCGCCGGGGCGGTGCGGTGATGCTGACCGAGGCCCTCCGCGCCCGCCCGCCCGGCTTCGATGAGACGTTCACCCTGATCGACGGCCTCGACGACGCCCTGATCCACGGCCTCGCCCGGCTCGACGAGGAGCGCACCGCGGCCCTCGAGTCGTTCGCCGCCGCGTTCACCGGCTCGCCGCTGGCCGACCGGGTCGCCGACTCGATCGGCAAGATCGTCGCCGGGACCGTCACCGACGAGCACCTGGCCGTGCTGGCCGGAGCCCGTGCCGCCCTCACCGGCGCCCTGCACGATGCCCTGCTCGCCCCGCTGGACGAGGCTCTCGGCCGGGTCCGCGAGCCGTGGCCCGCCCCGGCCGCGGCGGCACCCGCCGGACAGCTGCTGGCCGGCGGCCGGTCCTGGCTGCGCGAGCTGGCGATCGCCGGCTGGCGCGGAGTCGACCACGAGCTGGCCGGAGGCGGCGCCCAGGCGGTCCAGGCCCTGCTCGCCGACCCGGCCGGGCGGCGTGCGGCCGTGCTGCTCGACGGCTTCGGCGCCGAGCTGCGCAGCGTCGCGCCGGTCGCCACGCTCGACCGCATCCCGGTCCGCCGCTGGGCCGACCTCTGGTCACGGGCGGTCCTGCTGACCCAGGACGCGTTCCCCGCGACCGCGGCCACCCCGGCCGACGGCCGGCTCCTGCTGCTCGGCGTCGACCTGCACGAGCACCCCACGGTGTTCCGGGCCCAGGCGCACGGGCTCCTCGAGACCCCCGGCGGCGAGGTGCGGCTGGTGCGTGCCAGTGTGGCCGCCGCCAAGGTCGACACGATCAGCGGCCCGTCCGCCTGGCGGATGCTCGCCGCGTTCCCGGTGTTCCTTACCGCGCTCGCCGGGAAGCGGTCGGTGGAGATCTCCGGCATGCCACTCACCGCCGCCGGCGACCTGCTGTGGGACGAGACGCGGGCCGTGCCGGGCGAGCCGGTCGACCCGTTCGCGGTGGCCCGGGTCCGGCTCGGCGGGGTGACCGCCGCGGCGACCGCCCCGCTGGACCGGCACCCGGCCGTGATCGCCGAGCCGGTGCTGCTGGAGGGCTGGACGGCCGGAGCCGGGTCGTTCGAACTCGGCGGCGTGACGCTCGCCGTCGACACCGACCGGCTGCCCGAGGCCGGGCCGATCACCCCGGCTCTGGTCGCCTCCGCCACGGCCTGCATCGGCCTGCTCCGGTGGGACGGCGGACGATGGGCGGTGCAGCCGCTCGCCGTGCAGTCGGTGGTGCGTAAGAAGCCGATCGTCGCCCACTCCGGGGACTGGGCGCTCGGCCCGACCGAGGCCAAGGCGGCGAAAGCCGAGGCGGCCGCGGGCACGGCGGTCGACGTGCTGCGCGAGCGCGCGGGAAGGCTGCTGCGGAAATGAGCGCTGCGGAGACCCGCCGCCAGGTCCTCTACTGGCGGCTGCTGGCCCGGCTCTTCGACCCCGAGGAGCAGGCCACCCTCGAGTCGGCGAGCATGGCGGTCGTCGGTGACCTCGGCCTGCCCGCCGCGCTGCTCGACCCGTCCGTCTCGGTGGACACCGTGGTGCAGCGGTTCCCGCAGCTGGAGGCCGAGTTCGACGGTCTGATGAGCGAACCCGGGGACGACCGCGACGGCGAGGTCCGGCGGGCGGCACTGGTGTCGAAACTGCTGCTCAACGTCTTCGCCACCGGCACCGGCAATGTGACCGCCGAGCAACTGCAGCGCTGGCAGGCCGACGCGGGCCGGTTCGAGCGCGCAATGGGCTGCGAGCCCGGTCAGCTGCGCGGCCGTGCGGCCGGCAACACCCCCGGGCTGGGCGCGACACTCGCCGGCATCGAGGGCGACCTGGTCAGCCGGATGCGGCTGCGCGAGGTGCTGGCCGACAACCGGCTCGCCCGGCAGCTCACCCCTAGCATGTCGCTGATCGAGCAGCTGCTGCGTGACAAGGACAACCTCGACGGGGTGGCCCTGGCCAACGCCAAGGCGCTGATCCGCCGATTCGTCGATGAGGTGGCCGAGGTCCTGCGTACCCAGGTCGCCCAGGCTAGCACCGGCACGATCGACCGGTCCGTCCCGCCGAAACGGATCTACCGCAACCTCGACCTCGATCGCACGATCTGGAAGAACCTGCCGAACTGGAGCCCCGAGGACGAGCGCCTCTACGTCGACCGGCTCTACTTCAAGCAGACCGCCAAGCGGATCGAGCCGGCCCGGCTCATCGTGGTGGTCGACCAGTCCGGGTCGATGGTCGACGCGATGGTCAACTGCACCATCCTGGCCTCCATCTTCGCGGGCCTCCCGAAGGTCGACGTGCACCTCGTGGCGTACGACACCAGGGCGCTCGACCTGACCCCGTGGGTGCACGACCCGTTCGAGGTGCTGCTGCACACCCACCTCGGCGGCGGCACCGACGGCACGGTCGCGCTCGACCTGGCCCGTCCCAAGATCGTCGACCCGCGGAACACCGTGGTCGTCTGGATCTCCGACTTCTACGAGTGGCGGGAACAGGCCGTCTGGGACGGCATGCAGGCCGTGCACCGATCCGGCGTCAAGTTCATCCCGGTCGGTTCGGTCAGCAGCGGCGGCCACCAGAGCGTCAACCCGTGGTTCCGCCAGCGATTCAAGGACCAGGGCACGCCCGTGCTGTCCGGTCACATCAAGAAGCTCGTCACCGAGCTCAAGAACTTCCTCGTCTGAGACACATCCAAGGAGACCGTCCGCAATGAGTGACATGCTGCGCGCCCCCGCCGAGGTCAAGTACGCCGAGGAGCTCGACTGGCTGGAGTCCGTCGACGACGGCCCCAAGCCCTTCTCGTGGCGGCTCAGCCCCAAGATGGTGCGCCTGTTCATCCTCGGCTCCGAGCGCGCCGACGGCCTCGACCGGGAGATCCCGCAGAAATGGTTCGGTGACCGCAGCTTCGTCGAGCGGGCCATCGTCACCCTCGCCTCCGACCGTGGCCTGCTCCTGATCGGCGACCCGGGTACCGGCAAGAGCTGGCTGGCCGAACTGCTCTCCGCCGCGATCAGCCGCAACTCCACGCTCGTGGTGCAGGGCACCGCGGGCACCACCGAGGACCACATCAAATACTCGTGGAACGTCTCGATGGTCATCGCCAAGGGCCAGTCCCGGGCCTCGATGATCCCGTCGCCGATCATGACGGCCATGGAGAACGGCGTGATCGGCCGTTTCGAGGAGCTGACCCGATCCACGAGCGACGTTCAGGACGCGCTCATCTCCATCCTCTCCGAGAAGTACGTGTCGATCCCCGAGCTGGACGAGGACAACATCGTCTTCGCCAAGCCCGGGTTCAGCATCATCGCCACCGCCAACAGCCGCGACCGGGGTGTCAACGACCTGTCCTCGGCGCTCAAGCGGCGGTTCAACTTCGTCCGCATCCCGGTCGTGACGAACAAGAAGAGCGAGGCCGAGATCGTCCGGTTCCGTACCGAGGAACTGCTGCGCCGGCACAACATCGAGCTCGAGGTCCCGCCGACCCTGCTCGACGTGCTGCTGCAGAGCTTCGCCGACCTGCGCGCCGCCTCGGCCTCGGCCGGCAGTGACGACGAGCGGCTCGAGTCGGCGCTCTCCACCGCTGAGCAGATCGGCGTACTCGAGGACGCGATCCTGCACAGCAACTTCTTCGGCGCCAGTGCCCTGACGTCGGCCACCCTGGCGTCGTCGCTGGTCGGCTCGCTCGCCCGGCGCAGCCCCGAGGACCTCGCGATCCTGAACAAGTACTGGCACGGGGTGGTCGAGCCGCGCAGCCAGGAGCAGAGCGGCGAGTGGACCGGGTTCCTGGAGGGCGGGCGCCAGGCGATTGCGACCCTGTCGTGACCAGCCCCTTCGACCCGCTCCGCGCACAGCTGCTGGGCGCCGCCGAGACACTGGCGGACGGCCCGGCGGCATTGCCGGAGATCCTCGCCGGGATCGTCGACGACGTCGACCACGCCCTGCGGGAGCCACTGGAGATCTTCCCGGTCTGTCACCACTCGCCGGCCTCGGCACTGGCCATGCTGCGGCGGCTGCGGGAGAAACAGCCCAAGGTCGTCTATCTGGAGCTTTGCGAGGACCTGCAACCGCTGCTGACCGAGCTGCGCAACTGCCGGCTCCCGGTGGCGCTGCAGGCCTTCGCCTCCGAACTGGACGGATTCGCGAAGGAGTCGGCGCCGCTCTCGGTGATCGCGCCGATCACCGAGGCGTCCGCGGAGTACCAGGCCATCTCCTACGCGCTCGAGACGCCCGGCGTCGAACTGGTCCTCGTCGACCGGTCCACCGACCATGTCTTCCAGTGGCAACCCGACGTGTCGGCGGCGGCCGGGACTCCGGAGCCGGAGGACGACCTGCACGGCGACGCCGTCGGCGTGGAGATCGGCGACCTGCGGCCGCGATTCGCCGAGCTGGAGGAGCACCTGCTGCACCACGGCCGGGTGCGGCACTGGTCCGAGTGGTGGGACCAGTACGTCGAACAGCCGCTGGCCGGGGCCGACCACGAGACGTACCGGCAGGTCATGGTCCTGATCGGCAGTCTGTTCCGGAGGCTGGCCCCGTACGACACCCGGCGGTTCGCAAGTGACGAGGACCGGGAACGCTACATGTGGACCCGGATCCGTGAGCACCTCGCCACCTCCGGCGCCGACCCGGCCGACTGTCTCTACATCTGCGGCGCGTTCCACGCCGCGAGCCGGGTCGCCGAGGCCGGCTCCGACCCGGCCACCCCGGACTTCGAGATCACCCCGCGGACCGGCACCACCTGGCTCTACGGTCTGATCCCCTCCAGCCACTCGGCGATCGAGTCACAGTTCGGGCTGGCGCCCGGCTCGGTGTCGATCGCGGCCGCCACCTGGCAGAAACAACTGACCGCGCTCCGGCTCACACCGTTCCGGCTGGAGGGGCAGAAGGGCACCGGCCGGAAGTCGAAGAAGGCGCTGCCGGCGCCGGTCACCACGAGTACGGCGGTCACCGACCACCTCAGCGGCTACCTCGCCGGGCCCCCCGCGCTCGACGGGCTCGACGAGGAGGAACTGCGCGGCTGGTGCGTCGACATCGTCCGGCTCGCCCGCCGCAACGGCTATCTGGCGAGCACCGCCGACGCGATCGCGGTGTTCGAGACGTCGGTTCTGCTGGCCGGGATGCGGGGGCGGGTGCGGCCTACGCCGTACGACTTCCAGGACGCCGCGGTCACCTGCATCGAGAAGGAGACCGTGCCCGGCCGCCGCGACGTGCGGCGGCTCTGCGAGATCCTGCTCGGCGGGGACCGGATCGGTCAGGTCGGCTACGACGCCCTGCCACCACTGGCCCGCGACGTGTACGACCGGCTCGCCCCGCTCGGGCTCAACCTCGAACAGCGCAGCATCCAGCGGGCGCTTCTCGACCTGGCCGCCCGGCCCGAGCTCGGTGCCTGTTCGCAGCTGCTCTGGATGCTGCGGCACCTGCTGCCCGACCAGGCGGTCCGCCCGATCATGGGCAGCCGCCGCCTCGGCGAGAAGCACATCCAGGAGAGCTGGGACCTCGACCTCGGCCGGCACCAGCGGGCCGTCATCGAGCTGGGCTACGAGGGTGTCACCGTCGAGCAGGTCCTGGAACAGCGGCTGCGCCGGGACGCCTGGGACCCGAAGGCCACCGCGGCCGATGCCCTCAAGGCGGTGGAGAACTCACTGCTGTTCCTGGAGAGCCCACGGCTCACCGAGGAGTTGGGTGTCCGGGCGATCGAACTGCTGTCGGCTGAGCGCACCGTCGACGAGGCACCCGACGTGCTGCGGCGGATCCGGCGGCTGCTCGCGTACTACCGGGCCACCACTCCGGAGCTGCCGGGCTGGTCCCGGCGGTTCGTCACCGAGGGGTACGCCCACTACTGCACCCTGCTGCCCACCTCTTTCGTCGATGAGGAGACCGGGGTCCGGCAGGTCGGCGCGATGCTCGGCTTCCTGTTCAGCATGGAGAGTCTGGCCCTGTCGCTCGGCTGCGACCGGGCCCAGCTGGAGATCGCCGTCCGGCAGTCGCACCCGGAGAGCCCGGCCAAGATCGCGCTGCTCTGGGCCGCGCTGCACCAGCTCGGGTCGCTCCCGCTGGCCGACCTGCGGGCCCGAGTCGGTGACCTGCTCGGCAACCCGCTGGTGGTGCCGTCCTTCCCGCAGTACGTGAGCGGCTTCGTCCAGGCACTCGAACCGGTGCCGAGGCTCGCGCCGTTCGTGGTCGAGACGCTGTCCGAGGCGTTCGGCCGGCTGCCCGATCCGGTGCTGCTGCCCTGGCTGCCCAACCTGATCGCCACGCTGAAGCAGCACGCCGCCGAATTGGTGCCGGTGCTGACCAGAGAGGCCGGCCGCACCTTCCCGGGCACGCTCGCCGGCCTCGACTCGTGGACGCCACCGTGGAAGACGCCGGCCCGTTCCCGCCCGGCGGCCGGTCGATCGGGATCGGACCACGTAACTCGGTCCGGTCCGGCGGTTGCCGCCGCGGGGTTGCTGGCGGCGCACCGGCCGGCGGCGGACGCCGTGGCGGCGTTGCTCGGTTGCGCGGGGGAGTGGGCGCCGATCGATGCGGGTCCGGGGGCGGCCCGGCCCGGCGGCGAGATCGCCGCGGCGGCGCTGCTCACCGAGTACCCGGAGACGACGCGAGCGGTCGCCGGGCTGATCGGCGGGTGAACCGCGGCCCTGCCCGGCTGGTGCCGGACAGGGCCGCTGCACACCGCAACCCAGCCGCCGCAAACCCAACCCCGGCTGTCACATACCGCTGTCTCAACTCCGCTGAGACAGCGTGTGTGACAGCTGATTTTCGTTGGCTGGGCGGTACTGCTGTCTCCGGGGCGTTGAGACAGCGGTACCGCGCAGCTGGTGGGGTGTTGTGCGGGGTGGGGTGGTTACTTGAGATAGGTGGTGGCGGATCCGATCTTGCCGGGCGCCGGGGTGGCACTCGTCGAGAGGACGTACACGCGCAGGTTGCCCTTGGCGTTCAGGTCGATGGTCAGCGAGCCGCCGGTGACGGTCCTGGTGTCGCCGGTGACCGCGTCGACGTAGGTGCCGTTCGGGATGCCGCTGAAGGTGGCCCCGTTCGAGACCGCGATCAGTGCGAAGCTGTCGACGCCGTTCGCGGTGTAGCGGCGCTTGTAGGCCATGTTGCCGCTGACGCCCTCGGTCGAGTACTGCCCCATCTGCAGGGCGGGGACCGCACGGCGGATCTGGTTGAGCCGCTGCACGTGCTTGACCAGCGGCTTGGACAGCGTCGTGGCGACATGACCGCTGGCCGAGCTGACGACACCGTAGTCGCCGGCGGTGACGTTGCCGGCGATCTGATTGCCGTAGTAGGCGCGGCCGGTGGTCTCGAGCGGGCAGGTCGGGCCGCAGTCGATCCTCTGGCCGGCCTTGAACTCGATCTCCGAGCCGTAATACAGGGTCGGGATGCCGCGGAACGTCCACATCAGCGTCATGTTCTCGGCCCACGCGTCGGTGCCCCCGGTGTACCGGACCGAAGACTTGTTCGGCCCGTAGTCGTGCGAGTCGACGTAGACGACGTTGTAGGTGGCGTCGTTCACCGAGTCGTCCGAGTCCTTGCCGTTGTGGTACGCGTTGCTCGCATCACCGAAGTTCATGTGCATGCGCATGTCGATGATGTTCATGCCGGAGAACCTGCTGTGGTCGGGCGCGTGATAGCTGTTGCCCTGCAGGAACGCGTTGGTGCTGGTGGGCTGGTTACCGGTACCGAGATTGTTCTCCTGGTGGAACTGCTCGAGGGCCGCGGCGACATCGTCGGAGGAGTACGTCGCCCGCTCCTTCCAGGTGAAGAACTGGGCGGAGTGGTTGACGGAGCCGCGGTTCCACTTGTCGTTCACGAACGCGGCGACCTCGCCGAAGATGTAGAAGTCCCTGGCCTTGGCGGCGCCGTACTTCTCGGTGAGGGTCTGCTGGAAGGCCGGCAGGAAGCGACGGTTCCAGGTGACCCGCGGGATGTGCACGGCGGTGTCGATGCGGAACCCGTCCACACCCATGTCGATGTACTTCTTGTACGCCCCGATCAGGTAGTCCTGGACGACGGCGTTCTCGGTGTTGAGGTCGGCCAGGTCCTCGTGCAACCAGCAGGACCGGGCGTCCTCACCCTCCCAGTTGCCGATCCAGCACTGGTGGAACAGCTGGGACGGGAACATCTTGGCGGTCGGCGACGGCCACTGGCAGTGGTAGAGCTTGAACCCTTCGGCGCTCCGGCCACCGGTCGCCGTGCCGAAGCCGGGGCACGTGCTGCCGGTCGGTGCCGTGCCGCTCCACAGGTCGCCGTTGTAGGGACGGCCCTTGGCGAGCGCGTTCTGCGCGGCGGTCAAAGCCGGGTCGTTGCCGGCGTGCTCCTCGAGCGGGTCGTACGTCTTACCGGCGACCTTCTCGCTGTAATACCACTTCCACTCGCTGTCCCGTACGCCATAGGTGGTTGTGGTGTGAAGGCCATCGGCGCCCCACCGGGAGGTGTGGTTGAGCACGATGTCCTGGTAGATCTTGAGGCCCTTGGCGTGGGCCGCGTCGATCAGATTCTGGTACGACGCGCCGTCCGACTCCAGGCGCGGGTCGACCTCGTAGAAGTCGTAGCCGTGGTAGCCGTGGAAGTCGTAGTCGGAGCGGTTCAGCACGACCGGCGTGATCCAGATGGCGGAGAAGCCCAGGCCTTTGATGTAGTCGAGTTTGTCGACCAGGCCTTTGAAGTCACCGCGGAACATCGGGTCGTCGGCGGCCGCGTTGCCGGACCTGACGTGCTGGCTGCCGCCGCGGTTGTTGCCGCTGTCGCCGTCGTTGAAGCGTGCCGTGAGGATGAAGTAGATGCTGTCCTTGCGCGGGTCGCCGCCGAGCATCTCGCCGCCGGCCGGGGCCGGGACGGCGGCGCCGGTGGTGACGGTCGCCGTGGCGGCGGTGGAGAGGTTGCCGGCCGCGTCGAGCGCCTGCACCCGGTAGGTGTACCGGGTCTCCGCAGTCAGCCCCCGGTCGGTGTATCGGGTGGTGGAGCTGCTCAGCACGGTGCTGCCGCGGGTGATCCGGTAACCGGCGACGCCCACGTCGTCGGTGGAGGCGGTCCAGCCGAGCGTCACGGTGGTGCCGGCCGCGGTGGCGGTCAGGCCGCCCGGGGCGGACGGGGCGGTGGTGTCGACCGGTGCCGCCGCACAGGGGGCGGTCGCGTTCGCGGTGACCACGCCGCCGTCGACGGTGATCGTCCCGGTGCCCAGCGCGTAGTTGCGGCCGGCGTTGTTGTCCCAGGTGCCGGAGCCGTTGTTGAAGACGACCTGCATGCCGGTCGCGCTGCCGAGGTCCAATTCCTTCTTGTACCAGCCGGCACAGGGGCGGTAGGCACTCATCGCGACGCCCGGGACGGCGGTCCAGGCCCCACCCGTCGGCGCATAGTGGATGTTCACTGCCGGCCAGGACGCCGGCGCGTGGTAGTAGACGGTCACTGTGGTTGCCGCGTGCGCGGCGGGCAGATCGGTCAGGAGCAAGAGGGGTACGGCGCACAGCGCGGCCGGCACCCTGCGGAGCATTCGGGACATGGAGCCTCCAACCACCTCGGGGACGGCGGTGTTGCGGGGGAGAGACGCGGGCGTATCACGGCGGTAATCCCGCGTTCACATGTCGTGGAAGTTAGCAACTTCTTTCAATGTCTGGGAGAGCGCTCAGTGCTGCTGCAAAAAGATGCAGGGCGCTGGGCATGCCGACGGGCGGCAGACCGGAGGGCATGCCGCTGCGGGGTGGTACGTCTCAGTGGCCGATCCGGCCGGACGCTCCTCGCCGGACGGTCACCGTGGACCCGGTCGTTTGAGGGCGGCTGCCGACTCGACGCCGGCGATCAGCAGGTCGACACAGAAGGCGTAGTAGCGGTCCATGTCGGGCTCGTCGCGATAGGACGCGGCGAGCTCGATCATCATCGGGAATCGGTCGGACGGCAGCGTCTCGAGGTCCAGCCGCTTGCGCCGGCGCCACTCGGGTTCCTGGTCGGCCGGGGTGCCCGGCGGGCATCCGGGCTGGCCGCTGACGGCGCCGATGCAGCCGTTCAGCAGGTACATCGCGACCCAGTACCCCTCCTCGATCGTGAACCCGGCGTCGGTGAGGAGGGCGAGCGTGTCGTTCGTCGCACGGGTGAAGCTCTCGGTCCGCGTCTTGTCGACGGCGTTCAGCAGGCCGGGCAGCGAGGGGTGCTCCCGCATCACGCCGACCACGGTCTCGACGACTTTCCGTAGTCGTTTCTGCCAGGGGTTGCCGGCCTCGGGGTCGGCGCGGACTCCGGAGAGCACGTGGTCGACCATGCCGAGCAGCAGCTCGTCCTTGTTCTTGAAGTGCCAGTAGAGCGCCATCGGTGTGACGCCGTTCTCCTTGGCGACGCGACGGATCGTCACCGCGTCGAGGCCTTCGGTGTCAGCGAGCCGCAGGGCGCACTCGGCCACGGTCGCCTTGGTGAGTCGTTCTTGCGTCACTTGACAACTGTACAACGTACGGGTCTCATGTACGAGGTACATGTACAACGTACAAGTACGCCGTACAGGGGAGAGCTGATGGAGAAGAACCGACGGTGGTGGGCGCTGGTCGCGGTAGCGCTCGGCACCTTCATGACCTACCTCGACAACAATGTCGTCAACGTCGCTCTGCCGAGCATCCAGCGCGACCTGGGCCTGAGCATCGCCGGCCTCGAGTGGATCACCAGCGCGTACATCCTGGTCTTCGCCGGACTGCTGCTGGCCGGCGGACGCGTCGCCGACGTCGTCGGCACACGCCTGGCGTTCCTGTCCGGGCTCGCGGTCTTCACCGTGGCCTCGGTCGCGGCCGGTCTCGCCGACACCCAGGAACTGCTGATCGGGGCACGTGCCGTCCAGGGCATCGGCGCCGCCCTGCTCGCCCCGGCGTCGCTGGCCCTGCTTCAGGAACTGTTCCCCGACCCGAAGGAACGCGCCACCGCGATCGGCGTCTGGGGCGGCGTCGGTGCGCTCGCCCTCGCGGTCGGGCCGTTCACCGGCGGGGTGCTCAGCGAGTACGTGTCGTGGGGCTGGATCTTCCTGATCAACCTGCCGATCGGGATCGCCACCCTGGCGCTGACCCTGGCCAGCGTGCCGGCCCGCCGCGTCGCCGCACAGTGGACCCTGCGCCGCCTCGACCCGGCCGGGCTCGTGGCGTCCTCACTCTCGCTGTTCGCGCTCACGTACGCCCTGATCGAAGGTGATGCGGAAGGCTGGACCTCGCCGCTGATCCTGGCGTCCTTCGCCGGTGCCGCCCTGGCGGGTCTGGTCTTCGTGATCCTGCAGAACCGCAACGCCGACGCCATGGTCGACCTGCGCTTCTTCCGGTCCCGGATGTTCAGCGGTGGCCTGCTGGCGATCGGCCTGTGGGCCTTCGGGGTCTTCGGCATCTACTTCTACATGGCCATCTACCTGCAGAACGTCCTCGGCTTCACGCCGACCGGTGCGGGCGCGGCCTTCATCCCTATGGCGATCATCACGGCGGTCGGCGCGGTCCTCGCACCCCGGTTCGAGCTGCGTTTCGGCGTGGCCCGGGTGACCGCGTTCGGGCTGGCCGTGATGGCGCTGGCGATCGGCGGCATCGCGCAGTACGGCGCCGGGACCACGTACGGCGATCTGCTGCCCTGGTTCCTGCTCTACGGTGTCGGCGGTGGCCTGCTGATCCCGCTCAACACCGTGGTCGTCGACGCGCTGCCGCGTGAACGGGCCGGCATCGCCTCCGGCATGCTCAACGTCTCCCGTGAGGTGTTCGGCCTGCTCGGTGTCACCGTGCTGGGCGCGATCCTGAGCAACCGGGTGAACGCCTCCGGCGGCGACTTCCTCGAGGGCTACCGGTACGCCCTCGTGGTCGCCGCCGCCCTGGTCGCCGCCGGGGTGCCGGTCAGCCTGTGGATGCTGCGCCGCGGAACCGGTCAGGCCGGGACCGGCTCGGCGGCCGACACCGAGCGGGAGATCCGCAACCAGACCACGAAGCCCCAGATGACGAAGACCGCGTAGACGGCGTAGAGGATCGCCGACGGGTAGTAGCCGAAGTGGAGCAACTCCGGCACCCCGACCAGGTCCACGGCGATCCAGCACAGCCAGAACTCGACCCAGCCCCGCGCCATCGCATAGGTGGCGAGCATCGACCCCACGAAGATCCACGAGTCGGCCAGGTAGTACCACCACGGCACCGGGAAACCGGCGCCGATCTCACGGAACACCACGAAACAGACGCCGACCGCGGCCAGCGCGAGCGGGATGAAGATCAGGCGCTGTCGTGGGCTCGCCCAGTGCGGGACCACGGCAGTGCCGTGGTCCCGCCGCCGGTTGCGCTGCCAGGCCCACCAGCCGTAAATGCTGGTGACCAGGAAGAACACCTGCCGGGCGGCCTGGCCGTAGAGCGGGGTGCCCTGGTCGTTGCCGATGGCCTGACCGACGAAAATGCTGAACAGCAGGATGTTGCCGACGATCCCGACCGGCCAGGCCCACGCGTTGCGGCGCAGCCCGAACAGCGCCGAGCCGAGCCCGAACGCGTTGCCGACGATCTCCCGCCAGTAGATGGCCTGGCCGTCGGTCACCTGCCACTTGGCGTGATAGAAGGCGGTCAGCAATTGATCGATCCAGGTCACGACTCATCCTAGGCCGCCACCACCCGCCTCGGGCTCTACCTCTTCCGCAAGCGCCGGGGCCGGCTGTGAGGCGGTTGGTTCGCGGCTGTCCACAGGGGTCCCCGCGTGGCGACCTGATCGCGTAACGTCCCCCCAAACCGGGGGAGGGTGGATGTTCGCGCTCGTCTTCGGCGCTGTGCGGACCCGCGCCGCGCAGGTGCTGACGATTCTGGTGCTGACCGCGCTGGCGGCAGCCGTCGCCGCGGCCGGCCCGTGGTATGGCTTCGCCGCTGTCGGCAAAGCGGCCGACGCCTACCTGGACGCGGCGCCGGCGAGTCAGCGCATCATCGCCGTGTCCACCCGGGTGGACACCGACGGTGAGCCGGACAGCGCTCTGGCCGCATTCACCGAGCAGGTACGAGCCGGGTTGCCCAGCGCCGTCCCGGCCGGCGTCGTCGGGCTCTCCGCCTCGATCAACGTGCAGGCCGAGGGCTCCAGCGCACCCATCGACGTGGCCTACCGCGAGCGGTTCTGCGAGCACGTCCGGTTGGACGGGGCCTGTCCGGCGACGGGCGGTGAGGTCGCCGTCAGTCACGACGCCGCGCGGGCGCTTGACGTCCGGCCCGGCGACACCGTGCCGGTCAACACCACCACCTCCGGTGCGCCGCTGAGCCTGAAGGTGGTCGGGCTCTACGCGCTGTCCGATCCCGCCGGGACGTACTGGGCGAACCGGCTGTACCGCTCCGAATCCGGCCTCGATCCGATGTTCACGCCGATGGACACGTTCACCCACGCCCATCTGGACAGTCCGACCCTGGGGTTCGACGTGGTCCTGCCGAACTCGTTGCTGCGCGGGGACGGCGGATTCGACCTGGCCACCGCGATCATCACCGCCGATCGCACGCTCGGTCAGTCCCAGCTGCGGCTCTCCAGCCAGGCGGCCCCGCTGCACCAGGCGATCGTCCGGGACCGCGGCACCATCCTGGACGGGATCTCGGCCTCCGGCGCACAGCTGCTGATCCTCACCTGGTTCGCCCTCGGGCTCGCCGGGTGGTACACGCTACGTGACCGGCGAGCTGACGCCGCCCTGCTCAAGCTGCGTGGGGTGAGCCGGTCCGGGCGGCTGCGCCTGGCCCTGGGCCAGCATCTGGTCCCGATGCTCGGCGGCGCCCTGATCGGCGCACCGGCCGGATATCTGGTGGCGTGGGCCCTGGCCGGGCCGGTGCCGGTCGTGGTGGACCGCCGGGACGCCCTCGCCTACAGCGCCACCGCGGTCGGCGCCGTGGTGCTCGGCGGTCTGGCGGTGCTTGCCGCCGTCGAGGCGACCGTGCTCGGCCGGCCGGTCGCCGCACTGCTCCAGCGTGCCGCACCCGGCCGCGGCACCCTGCGCCCCGCCCTCGTCGACGTCGTGCTGCTCGCCATCGCGGCCGCCGCGCTCTACCAGGTCCGCGCCGACGGTCCCGCCGACGGTCCCGCCGACGGTCTGGGCCGGGCCGCCCTCGCCCTGGTCGCGCTCGCGGTCGGGCTGGTCGCCGCCCGGGTGCTCAGCCGGGCCGCCGACCGGGGCGGCGCCGCGGCGCTGCGCTCCGGGCGGCTGCGAGCCGGCCTCACCGCCCTCCGGATCTCCCGCTCACCCGGCACCGACCGGCTGTTCGTGCTGGTCGTCGTGGCCGTGGCGCTGTTCGTCACGGCGGCCGGCGGCTGGGCCGCCGAAAGCGAGGCCCGCACCGTCCGCAGCGGCACCGACCTGGGCGCGAGCCGGGTCCTGACCGTGGCGGCGCCCAACCGCACCGTCCTGCTGAACGCGGTCCGCAGCGTCGACCCGGACGGCCGCGAGGCGATGGCCGTGGTACGCAACCGGACCGACACGGTGCAGGTCCTCGAGGTGGACACCACGCGGCTCCGGGCGGTCGCCGTCTGGCGGCCCGAGTACGGCCCGGTCACCGCCCTGCCGGACGCCGTGGCCGCCGCCTCCCTGACCCCGCTGCCGCTGGTCACCGGCGACCGGCTCACCGTGACCGCCCGCCGCGACGGGACCGTCGGCGCCGGCCTCACCCTGCACCTGCAGCATGAGGCGACCGGGCTGCCGGTGACCGTCGGCTTCGGTGCCCTCCGGCCGGGCGAACAGACCGTCACCGCACCGGTGACCGGCTGCACCGTCGCACCCGGGTGCCGGCTGGTGCGGTTCGACCTGACCGCGCCACCGACGGGTAAGGAACGGCCCCGGCCACCGGCCGACGGCGCCTCGATCACCGTGACCGGGCTCCAGGAGGCAGGCTCCGGGCGAACCGTCCTCGACGGTGCCACGCTCGGCGACATCGGCCGGTGGCGGGTCGGCACCGTCGGTGCGGCGCTCGACCTGGTCGCCGCCAGCAGCGGACTGCGGCTGAGCGTCGACGACAACGCCACCGACGAGGACCGGCTCGGTATCGAGGCGTGGGCCTCCGAGCATCTGCTGCCGCTGCCCGCTCTGCTGGCCGGTCCGGTCCCGGACCGGTGGCGCGGTGACGAGGCACTGCTTCCGGCCTACGGGGAGCCGGTGCCCGTACAGGTCGCCGGCACGGTGACCGCGCTGCCCGCGATCGGTGCCGCCGGTGTGATCGTCGACCTGGACACCACCCGCAGGCTGGCCGCCGACACGGACCCCGGCGGGCAGTTCCAGGTGTGGCTGAGCCCCGGCGCCCGCGCCGGCATCGTCGCCGACCTGACCACCGCCGGCGTGACCGTCGTCGCCGACGCCGACGTGGCCGCCCAGTCGGCCCGTCTCGGCACCCAGGGCCCGGCCGTCCTGGTCCGGTTCGAGCTGCTGGCCGGTGTCGCCGCGCTGCTGCTCGCGGCAGCCGCCGTGGCGGTCGCGGCCACCGTGGACCGCCGCTCGCTCGCCGAACAGTCCGCCGCCCTGCGGCTGCAGGGCCTGTCCCGCCGGGCCGCGGTGGGCACCGGCCGGGCCGGCACCGCCGCGCTGATCCTGGCCGGCCTCTCCGGTGGTGTCCTGGCCGCGCTGCTCGCCGTGAAGGTGACCGACCGGACCGTCCCGCCGTTCACCGACGGCTGGGCGGTCCTGCCGCCGCCCGGCCCGCTCGACCCCCTGGCGACCGTGCTTGCCGTCGCCGCAGCCCTGACGGTGCTCGGGCTGACCGGCCGGATCGCGCTGCAGCCACTGATGAGAAGCCTGCGCGACCGGGAGGCCCGCCGATGATCTCCCTGGTTCTGGCGATGGTCTGGAACCGGCGCGGCCAGGCCGTGACCCTGGCGCTGCTGGCCATGCTCGCGGTTGCCTCGGCGGTCGCCGCACCCGCCTATCTGATCGCGGCCGAACGCGCGGTCGCCGAAGGCCAGATCGCCACCGCCACCCCGAACGAGTTGAGCATGGCGGCCCGCCGCACCACCGACCGGAACGATGACCCGTCCGCCGGGATCAAGTTCCCCGATGTCGGCCGGGTGCTCCTGCTGGGGGTCAACGGGTTCACCTTCTACCACTCCGCCGAGGTGCCCACGGTCGGCCTGGAGAAGCTCAACGAGTTCCCGACCCGTCTGGTCTTCCGTCAGGACATCTGCGCCCACGTGCGCATCCTCACCGGCCGCTGCCTGGCCGGCGAGGGTGACGTACTGCTCGGCGAACACACCGCCCGACGGCTCGAGCTGCGCGCCGGCGACACGATCGAGCTGACCGCGGCGCGGATGAACGGCCTGACCCGGCCACCGGTGTACGAGCCGGACGGCGCACCCAAGACCCTGACCGTGACCGGCACCTACCGGGCTGCCGACCCCGCCGATGCGTACTGGGGGCTGCACGGCTACTTCGTCTCGATGGCCGGTTTCGACGTCGGCCCCGGCGAGCCGGCCTTCACCAACGCGGTCACGCTCGACGCGATGCAGCGGACCATCACCGCGATGGCGATCGACGGCATCGCCGAGCCCGGCACCCTCGACGCCGACCGGCTCGGTGCCGTACGGGCCGACATGAACCGGCTCAAGGCCACCGCGGCCGAACTCGAGGAGTCACTCCAGTTCGACAGCGGCATCCCAGGCCTGCTCGACCGGATCGACGAGGGGCAGTCCGGAGCGCGGCTGCTGGTACCGGTGCTGTCGGTGCCGCTCGTCCTGCTCGCCTGTTTCACGATCTACCTGGTGGTCGGTTACGGCGCTGAGGGCCGGCAGAGCGAACTGGCCGTGGTGGCGCTACGCGGATCCCGCTGGTGGACGCGATGGTGGCTGGCGACCGGGGAGAGCCTCGTCGCGGTCCTCGCCGGAGCCGTCGCCGGCTGCCTCGCCGGGCAACTGCTGGTCAACGCCGCGGCGGCGGTGCTCTACCCCGGTGTCGGCTCGGCGCCCGCCCTCTCCTCGCTGCGGTACGCGCCCCTCGCCGCGGTGGCCGCCCTGCTCGCGGCGGTGGCGGCCCAGCGGCGGCAACTGGTCAGCCCGGTCGCCAAGCTGCTGCGGCGGACCCCCGCCGCGGACCGCCGGCGGCTGGCCGTGACCGAGGCGGTGCTCGCGGCGCTCGCCGTCGCCGCCGGTGTGCAGTATTACCTATCCGAGCAGTCACTGACCGGGGTCGGGCTGTTCGCCCCGGCCCTGATCGTGCTGGCGCTGGCCCTGCTGGCGGCCCGCCTGCTGCTGCCGCTGGTGAACCGGTACGCGGTCCGGGCCCTCGGCCGCGGCCGTCTCGGAACCGCGCTGGCCGGCCTCCAGCTGTCCCGCCGCCCCGGTGCCGGGCGCCTGTTCGCGCTGCTGGTCGCGTCCGTCGCGGTCGCCGGGTACGCGGCCTGCACGGTCGACACCGCAGCCCGTGGCCGCGACATCGAGGCCCGGGTCGGCACCGGCGCCGAACGGGTCCTCACCGTCCAGTCCACCGGCCGTCAGCAGCTGCTCGCCGGCGTCCGCGCCGTCGATCCGCACGGAAACTTCGCGATGGCCGCCGTCCGCATCCCGGCCGGCGCCGGAGCGGCCCCCGGCATCGCCGTGGACACGCTGGCCCTGCCCGCCGTCGCCGCCTGGCCGGACGGCACCGCCGACCAGAGCGGGCTGCGTGACCTCCTGCACCCGCCGGCACCCGCGCCCCTCACCTTCAGCGGTCCGGACCTCGTCGTGGAAGCCGACACGAAGAGCAGCGGACTGCTGCGGCTCGCCGTCTCGGTGTCGTCGCTGACCGGGCCCGGCGGGCAGGTCGTGGACCTCGGCGACATGCGGCAGGGCTCGCACACGTACCGCCAGAGTGTGGCGATCTGCGAGGACGGCTGCCGGATCCAGGCCGTCAAGATCGCCGGAGTGGGCAGCGGCACCGGCGTGACCGGTGAGGTGCTGATCCGCGGCATCAACACCGACACAGCCGCCCCGCTCGGCGAGCCAAGCCGCTGGCGGGCCAACCAGCATGCCCGCCTCGCGAGCACACCGGACGGCCTGCTGGTCATGGTCACCGTCTCCGGCGCGGTCGCCGACACCGCCTATTTCCAGCTGATCTCCACCCCCTATCCACTGCCCATCGGGTACGCCGGACCGCCGCCCCCCACCGGGACGATCGCCGACTCGGGGCCCGCCACCATCGCGATCGCACCGGTTGCCGGGCTGCCGGTCGTACCCGGGATCGGCCGGCACGCGGTCCTGGTCGACCTCGAGTACTCCGACACGATCTCCATCGAACCGAAACTGGCACCCGAACCACAGGTCTGGCTGAACGCCCGCGCCCCGGCGGACATCGTCGAGCGGCTCGCCGAACACGGCCTGACGGTCGTCTCCGAGACCTCGGCCGCCCAGATCAAGGCCGGGCTCGACCATCAGGGTCCCGCCGTCGCCCTCTGGTTCCACGTGATCGCCGCGATCCTGGCGGGGCTGCTGGGAGCCGGAGCACTGGGCCTGACCGTCGCCGTCGACCGGACCCGCCGCACCGAGGACCTGGCCGCCCTGCGGATCCAGGGACTGCGGCCACGCCCGGCCGGGCTCGCCACCCTGTGGACGTACCCGGTACTGGTCATCATCGCCACCGCCGTCGGTCTGCTGGTAGCGGTCGCGGCGTGGCGGCTCACCGGATGGGCGCTGCCACTGGCCGGCGTCGACCCACCCGACCTGCCACTGCCGTCCTGGCCGCGGCCGTCCGCACTGCTCGGTGCGGCCGGGGCGGTGCTCGCCGTGCAGTTCCTGGTCGCGATCCTGAGCGGCCGCAACCTCCGCCGCCGGATCGAGTCCCGATGACCGCCGTCCGGCGGCCGCGGGTCGTGGTTCCGGTGGTCACCAGCGCCGCGGCCGGGCCCCGGCTCGTCGTGTCTGCGGTGGTGGTACTGGCTGTCATCGGTGCTGTGGGCGTGCCGGGCCGGTCCGGTCCGCCGGTTGTGGTCCGGTCCGCCGCCGGCGCCCGCGATTGTCGGCGGACCGGCGATCGCGGAACGTGCGTTTCGCCGGCGGTCGTGAGAGCTCGGCATCTGCGGGTGGCGACACGAGAGAGTGGGAGACGCTGCTGATGGGGAGACGGCGATGGGAACGCTGAAGGTCGAGGAAGCCGAGATCGGGTACGGCGACGGTGTCCCGGTGCTCAGCGGGGTGACCGTCACCGCGCGCCCCGGTGAGGTGCTGGCGGTCACCGGTACCTCCGGCGCGGGCAAGACCACGCTGCTCAACGCCATGGCCGGCGTGCTGACACCGCTCGCCGGTTCGGTGGCGGTCGACGGAGTGCCGCTGACCGGGCGGGATCACGCCGTGTCGCTCAAGGTGGTGCTGATCCCGCAGGAGAACGGCCTCGCGGCGATCCTCACCGCGGCCGAGAACATCTCGGTGGCGGTGCTCGCGACCGGCGGTACGCCTGCCGACGCCCGGCGCCGGACCGCTGAGTCGCTCGAGGCTCTCGGTCTGTCCGGGCAGGCGAACCAGCTGATCGACGAACTCTCCGGCGGTCAGCAGCAGCGCACGGCACTGGCCCGCGGGCTAGCCCTGCAGGGTGACGTAGTGCTCGCCGACGAGGTGACCAGCGAACTCGACGCCGCCAACCGGCAGCGCGTGCTCGACCTGCTGCGCGCCGAGGCGGCCCGGGGTGCGGCGGTCGTCTTCGCCACCCACGATCCGGAGGCGGCCGCGGCCTGTGACCGCGAACTGCACCTCGCCGACGGCGCCGCCACCTGGGCCCGCCCCTGACCGCGCGGTGACTTACGGCGCGCCGGTGGGCGTAGTTCGCCAGGGCGGGAGAGGGCGCTGCGTGGTGATTGGCGGCGCCCTGGTGGGCGTGTTTCACCACGGCAGCAGTGTGGCGGTGCCGTGTTGTGGCGGTGCCGTGTTGTGGCGGTGCCGTGTTGTGGCGGTGCCGTGTTGTGGCGGTGCGGACCGCCGGTGCCGGACCGGTGGTGGACCGGCGGCGACGTACCGCCGAAGGGGTGAACCTCGCGCCGCGAAAGCGCAACCGAACCACGAATCAGATGGGCAGGTCGTGCCCGGACGGCACCAGCGTGACCTCACCCTCGACGTGCTGCACGGTGAACAGCGTGCCCGGCGGGTAGGAGCCCAGCACCTCCGGCGGCAGCTGCACCGTGCCGTCCCCGGCGACCACCGCGAAGTCCTGGCCGTCGCGGCCTTCGGCGCCGACCCGGCCGTCGCGGATGGTGACTGCCCGGCCGAGGCGGGCGCCGACCTCGTTGTCGTGGGTGACCACCACGATGGTGGTCTGGCGTTCGGTGTTGACCGTTTCCAGGGCGTCGAGGACCTCGTCGCGGCCGGCGGTGTCGAGGCGGCTGGTGGGCTCGTCCACGAGGAGCAGGCCGGGGCCGGTGGCGATGCCGACGGCGAGGGCGGCGCGCTGCTGTCCGCCGGGGGTGAGCTCGTCGAGTTTGCGGCGGCCCTGACCGGGGAGTCCGACCAGGTCGAGGATGCGGTCGGGGTCGTCGAGCTCGATGCCGCGGGTGTGTGCGGCCCGGCGCTGGGCGAGCCAGATGTTGCGGTGCAGCGTGGCGTACGGCAGCAGGTTGCGGGAGGCGCCCTGCAGGACGACGCCGATCTCGGTGCCGCGCAGCCGGGAGATCTCGCCGTCGGAGAGTTTGCCCATGTCGTAGGTGCCCGATGTTGATGCGCCCGGCGGACGGGCGCATCAGACCGGCGAGCAGCGCGATCAGGGTGGACTTGCCGGAACCGGACGGGCCCACGAGGGCGAGGGTCTCACCGGGCGCGATCGACAGGTCGACACCTGCCAGCGCGACCACGTCACCGGCTTCGGCGCGATAGATATGGACCACGCGGCGGCAGGCGACAGCGAGACCATTCACAAAGGTCAAGCTAGCCGAGCCGGACCGGAGTTTCGACCCCGCCGGACGGCCTCTTATCCTCGGGCCGTGCGTGACATCGCGGTTTTCACCGGCTCTGCCCATCCTGACCTTGCCAAGGAGATCTGCGAGCACCTCGGTGTGCCGCTGCTGCCCACCCGTATCTCCCGGTTCGCCAACGACTGCATCGAGGTCCAGCTGCAGGGGAACTGCCGGGAGCGGGACGTCTTCCTGATCCAGCCGCTGGTTCCGCCGACCCAGGAGAACCTCGCTGAACTGCTGTTCATGCTCGACGCCGCCCGCGGTGCCTCGGCCGGCCGGATCACCGTGGTGCTGCCGCACTACGCCTATGCCCGCAGTGACAAGAAGGACGCCCCGCGCATCTCGATCGGCGGCCGGCTGGTCGCCGATCTGCTGACCACGGCCGGCGCCGACCGGGTGCTGGCGATGACCCTGCACTCACCTCAGGTGCACGGGTTCTTCAGCATCCCGGTGGACCACCTGCACGCGCTGCGGGAGCTGGCCCGCCATTTCCAGGGGTACGACCTGAGCAACACCGTGGTGGTGTCGCCGGACCTGGGTAACGCCAAGGAGGCCGCGGCGTTCGCCAGGATGCTCGGCATCGAGGTGGCGGCCGGCGCCAAGCAGCGGTTCGCCGACGACAAGGTGGTGATCAGCTCGGTGATCGGTGAGGTCGCCGACCGGGACGTGATCGTCCTGGACGACGAGATCGCCAAGGGCAGTACGGTCTTCGAGCTGCTGGCCCGGCTGCGGGAACGCAACGTGCGCAGTGTCCGGGTGGCCTGTACGCACGGCCTGTTCACCAACGACGCGGTGCAGCGGCTGTCCGCGGAGAAGGAGATCGAGGAGATCGTCTGCACCAACACGGTGCCGATCCCGCAGACGAAGACCACCGACAAGCTGACGGTCATCTCGGTGGCTCCGGCGCTGGCCGAGGCGATGCGGCGGATACACAACGGGGAGTCGGTGAGCGCGCTGTTCGCCTGATTCCGCGAATCGGCCGCATCTCGCGTGACAAACGCGAATCATGATGCTCATGGGTGTCATGGCTTACCCCCTCCGGTACGCGCTGGCCGACCTCGCCCTCGCGCTCAGCCGAGCGGCGACGGATCCGGCAGAGGTCCGTAACACGGCCGCCCGCGCCGCCGCCGACATGATCGGTGACGGCGCGGGTGTGCAACTGCTGCGTGACGACGGCCGGTACGAGGAGATCTCGTACCACCATCTCGACAACGAACGTTCGGCACCGCTGTCCCGGGCCCTGTCCCGGGCCGGTGGTGCCCCCGATGACGAGTACTCGACCACTCTGGCGGCGAGTCGTCGCCCGATCGTGCTGGCCGGCGAGTCGGCGTCCGGTCTCGCGGCACCCGAGCTGGGGGTCACGGCGGCGGTGATGTGCCCGGTGATCGTCGACAACACGTACTCCGGATATCTGATCCTGACCCGGCACACGCCGGAGGCCTTCTATTCGACGCAGGAGGTGGAGCTGGCCCGGGACATCGCCGGCGAACTGTCCCTGGCTGTCTCGTCGGCCCGGGCGCAGGAGCGGCTCCGCGCGGCCGAGGAGCGCTACCGCCGGGTGCTGGAGACGATCCCGGAAGGTGTGCTGCAGCTGGACCCGAACGGTGTCGCCACCTATGCGAACGAGCCGATCGGCGTGGTGCTCGGCATGCCCCGCGCCGAGCTGATCGGGGTGTCGCTGCGTGGGTTCCTCGACAACGTGGGGCAGAAGGATCTCGACCGGCGGATCAACGACTGCCGGGGCGGGAAGTCGACGGTCGGGGCCACCCGGCTGATGCGGGCGGACGGTTCGCGGCGCAGCGTACGGGTCAGCATGATGCCGGTCCAGGACGAGAACCACGAGTTCACCGGCGTCCTCTGCATGATCACCGACACCACCGACCACATCGACGCGCGCGGTCTGAAGCGGCAGCTCGACCACCTGCGCCGGCTGGACAGCCTGGGTCATCTGATCGGCGGCCTGTCGCACGACTTCAACAACCTGATGACCGTGGTCGCCGGCTCGGCCGACATGATCATGGGCAGCAGTGAGGAGGGGTCGCCGCACGCGCAGCTGGCCAAGGACATCCTGGACGCGGTGGGGACCGGCCGGACGCTGACCCATCAGCTGCTGGCGTTCGGCCGCAGCGAGGGGCACCGGCCCGAGGTGATCCCGATCCCGGACCTGCTCACCGACGTGCAGGCACTGTTCAGCCGGACCCTGGGCGAGCGCATCGGCCTGGACCTGGCGTTCGGCCCGGACGTGTGGCCGGTGAAGGCCGAGCGCGGTCCGCTGGAGCAGGCACTCGTCAATCTGGCGGCGAACGCCCGGGACGCGATGCTGCACGGCGGCATGGTGCGGGTGACCGCCACGAACGAGGTGGTGGAGCCGGGTCAGCTGGCCGAGGGTGCGCCGACCGGCAAGCTGGTGCACCTGGTCGTCACCGACACGGGCGTCGGGATGGAGGACGAGGTACGCCGCCGCGCGCTGGAGCCGTTCTTCACCACCCGGCCGACCGCGGCCGGGCTGGGCCTGGCCACCACCGCCGGGATCGTGCACAACCTGGGCGGGCACATCGAGCTGGAGTCGCAGCCACGGATGGGCACGACCGTGCACATCTACCTGCCGGCCGCCGAGCAGAAGGCCGGTACGTCGGGGGAGCGGCAGCAGAAGACCGCGGTGATCGGGCGGGTGCTGATCGTCGAGGACCAGCCGGACGTGGCGCAGCTGGTGCGGCGGCTGATCGAACCGGCCGGGTACGAGATCGCGGTGGCCACCGACGCGCTGATGGCGGTCACCCAGGTGGCCTCCGGCACGCGCCCGGACCTGCTGATCACCGACGTGGTGATGCCGACGATGACCGGCCCGGAGCTGGCCGGGGCACTGCGTACCCATCAGCCGGACCTGCCGGTGCTGTACATGTCCGGTTACACGGCGGCCTCGCTGGGCCCGCAGTTGCACCTGGACGACAACAGCATGCTGCTGGAGAAACCGTTCACCCGGTCGACCCTGCTGGGCGCGATCAGATCGCTGTGCGGTCCTCAGCCACCGGCTTCACAGCGCTGAACGACCTCGGCGGCGGGGAAGTGACGGCGGGCCGCAGATTCCACCCAAAGGGTGCGAATCTGGGCCCGCCGACTTGCCGAACAACTGGATAAAACGCAGTATTCCGGGGCATTGCCGTCGGCGGAAGGACCCCGGAGTGACTCAGGATCCCACGGGCTTTGCCGGGCGCTGCGTCGGGAACTCCTACCGCCTCGTCCGGCCCATCGGCCAGGGCGCGACCGGAACCGTGTGGCGCGGCGAGGACAACGCCAGCGGCGAACCGGTCGCCGTCAAGCTCCTGCACGACAGCCTGCTCCGGCAGCCCCGGCTCGTCACCCGGTTCGTCCAGGAGCGGACCATCCTGCTGATGCTGCGGCACCCCAACGTGGTCCGGGTGCGCGACCTGTTCAGCGTCGGCGAGACCCTCGGCCTGGTGATGGACCTGGTCGACGGCGGCAACCTGCGCGACCACCTGCACCGCAGCCGTACGGTCGCACCCGGCGAGGCCGCCCGGCTCGCCGCGCAGATCGCCGCCGCCCTGGCCGAGGCGCACGAGCTGGGCATCATCCACCGTGACCTGAAACCCGACAACGTCCTGCTCGACTCCGACGGGCAGACCCGGCTCACCGACTTCGGCATCGCCCGCATTCTCACGCTGCCGAGCATGACCACGCCGAACGCGGTCGTCGGCACCCCGCACTACATGGCGCCGGAAGCCTTCCACGGGACGACGCCGAGCGCGGCCACCGACGTCTACGCGCTCGGGGTGCTGCTCTACGAACTGGTGTGCGGGCGTCCGCCGTACCGCTCGGACAGCATCCCGGAACTCATGCGCCTGCACGCCGAAGGCGAGCCGGAACGCCCCGGCGGCGTTCCCGACCAGCTCTGGCGGGTCGTCACGCAGTGCCTGTCCACCAAGCCGCGGCTGCGCCCCACCGCCGCCGACCTGGTCGCCGACCTCACCGCGCTGGCCGCCAACCTGGCCTCGATGCCGGCTCTCCCGCCACCGGGCGCCGCCGCCGAACCGCTGCGTTCCCCGGCGCCCTCGCTGCCCGCCCGGGGCGTCCCCTCGGTCCCGGGGCCGCGCCGGCGCCGTCCCCGCAACGACGCCCCGGCCGGCCGCTGGTCCCGGCTCGGTGGAATCGCCGCGCTGACCGCCGGCGCCATGATCGCCTCCGGGATCGCCACCACCGCCTGGCACCTGGGCCGGTCCGGCGGCGAACCGGCGAATCCCGCGACGATCGTGGTGGCTCCGAGCGTGCCGCGGCTCACCGCGACCACCCCGCCGACCGGCAGTGCCTCGCTCCGGCCGCCGGACCGGCGGATGCCGTCGGATCAGCAGATGAGACAACGCAGGCCGGTCCGCAATGTCGCGCTTCCCGCGCCGAGGCCCAAACCCGCGGGCGTACGGGCGACGCGCGCCGCCTCCCCCGGGACACCGGGCCGGTCGCCCCTGCCGGAGGCGAAGCCCCACGGTCCGTGGCAGTGTTCCCAGCGACTCGTGTTCGACCTGCCCAGCCGTACCGCACTGGGTCCGCGTCCGTGTCACTCGATCGGCCGGGACATCCGCTTCCAGGGCTCCCTGACGGCTGCCGGTGGTGGTCGCGCCCGGGTGGAGGTCAGCCTGCAGGACGCCGGCACGGGTCGTACCGTGGCCGGGCCCGAGCGCTGCGATCTGACCTTCACGAAGGGCGCCTACACCCGTTCGTGCGGTCCGGGCGGCGCGAGTCCCCGCCGGGGCCGCAGCTACACCGTGGTGATGACGTACCGCTACGTCCGCGACGGCCGCACCACCACCAGCACGACGAAGGGCAACGCCTTCACGTGGTGAACCCCACCCCGCCAGCCGGATGCGGTCACGGCTTGCGGACGGTCTCGGCGAGCATGCGGACGAACTCGGGATCGTCCTCGGGGCCGATCGGGGTGACAGGGCGGACCGGGCGAGTGCGGCCGCTGGCGCCGGGGGCGGTGGGACTGGGCTGGGCGGTGGCGGTCGACGGGGCCAGGCGGCCCGGTACGACGCGTCCGGCACGGAACCAGGCGAGCGCCCCGAAGACCGGGCAGAGCAGGATGAGCACGGTCCACGCCCCGCGCGGGAACGACTGCAGGAGTGACCGCTCGGTACGCAGGCAGTCGATCAGGGCCACCACGCTGAGCGCGACGACGAAGAGGAAGAGCAGCGTGTTGAGTCGGGCCATGGGGAGCAATCCTGGCTGCCGTGGGCGGCGGTACCGGTCCGCCCACGGTGCCGGTGAGTTGCTTCAGCCGGCGGATCCGTTCAGGGCCGGCAGGTATCCGCTGGCGTACCCGCTGCTGTTGGGGTGGTAGGAGTTCTGCGGAGGGACGATGGTCAGCCCGTTGAGCCACGGCCGGGAGGAGCACACCCCGTGCCCGGTGAACTCGTCTCGTACGTCGGAGAAGACGAACCCGGCCGCCTCGGCACGCTGTTTGATCATCTCGTCGAGGACGCGGGCGCCGTCGTTGAGGGATCGCCGTTTGGCCGTGCTCATCTCGCAGATCGGTGACGAGGTGTCGAAGATCAGCGGGTAGCCGAGCACCACGACCCGGGCGCCGGGTGCCTTCGCCCGGATGGCGGCGTAGGTGGCGTCCAGTTTGCCGGGGAGCGTGTTCGCCACGTACGTCTTCCCCTGGTTCACCTTGGCGGCGCACGCCGAGTCGCTGGAGGTGAGGCAGGTCAGGACGGTCGGCGCGAAACCGGCGTCGTTGCCGCCGATGGTGATGCTGACCAGGTCTGCGCCGTCGCGCATGGCCGGCACCTGCTTGGTGCGGACGTCGTCGGTGACGGCGCCGCCGCACGCCAGGAACTGGAAGGAGGCGGGACTGTTGGCTGCGGCCCACCGGGGGCCGTAGCTGTTGTTGCTGCGCAGGCACGTGCCGGACTGGCCGGGTGCGCCGACGCCGGAGGAGTACGAGTCGCCGAGGGCGACGTAATCGATGCTGCTCGCCGCCTGGGCGGGTGCGGCGAGGGCGAGGCTCAGGACGGACGTGGTGACGAGAACACTGACGATTCTCATCGATGGCCTCCGATGTTCCGCGTGGGGATCCGGGGACCGAAGCGCTTCGGTTACCGCAGAGTAGGCCGGGTATCCGAGAAAAGGAATCCGGTGAAATTCCGGTTACGAAGTAGTAACATGCGTCGATGTGACCTGCGGTTATCGCACTAGGTCATGTTTCGTGTGCGCTGCGTCCGAAAGGCCTCGCCCGGCGCGTCAAGCAGATCTTCAGCGTGCGTCCAGATCCGCGAGCTAGCGTCGGATCATGCAGGAGAGCCGGGCCCGCCGACTGGTGGAGAGACTGCGGGCACGTGACGTGTTCGCCCATCTGAAACTGCCGAGCGCCGGCCGATCCGGCTATGCCGTCCGCATCGTGCTGCCCGACGGCCGCGAGGCACTCTGGGGCGACGACGGCAGTGCCGCCCTCAAGGCTCAGGTGATGCGCGACGGCGTGCTGGTCGGCTTCGTCGACTCCATCCCCGGCTCCGAGGACTTCACCGACGACGAGGCCGTCGAGGCCATCGCGACGGCCGACTACGATCGCCCGATCGGCCGCTCCGCGCCACCGGCGGTCCGCCGCCACGTGCCACCGCCCCCGCCGCCGGGCATCGCCCAGCGCTTCCGCGGGCGGCGTGGCTGATCCTGCAGGCAGCTTCCGCGGCCGGGAGTTGCCTAGTCAGCCTCGTCAGGTCGCGACCCCATCTGCGGGACCTCGAGGAAGGTCTCGGCCGGGGCGGTCGCACCCCGTAGTGGACCGCGGTGTCAGCCGCTCTGACGCCGCCGGCGTAGTGCACGCATCGAGACCTGGGAGCCGCAGCCGGGACTGCAGTAGGTGGCGGACCCGTTGCGGGTGCGGTCGAAGAATCCGAAATGGCACGGTGGGTTGCGGCAGGCCTTGAGCCGGCCCCACCGATCGGTGGCCGCGATGTCCGCGACGGCTGCCAGGATCGATCCGAACGCCGCCGGGACTCCGGCCTGCCCGGAGACGAGCGCGAGGCCGCCGGCGCTGATGACGGGGATCAGCGGATGGAGTGCAGCGGCCCGGCGCAGGTGACTCTCCGCGGCGGGCAGCTCGGCCCCGGCCTCCCCGGAGTGGGCCAGCAGCACAGTCACCACGGCGTCGCGCAGCTCGCGTGCGGCGGCGGCGTCGGCGGCCGTGACGACGGTGCCCGGCTCGATCAGCCCGGCCCCGGCCAGCCATCGCTCGAGGTCCGCCGCGTCGCCGAGACGCTCGTCGTGGCCACCGTCGGCTTTGGTGTTGACGAAGTCCAGGACGAGCGCCGCTTGCGGCGGCGCGATCAGAGGGCTGCGTCGGCCGTTCCCGTCAGTCACGCCGCGAGCATACCCCGCTAACTCGTATCGAACACAACGGAGGCCGCACCTGGGCGGTTGTGTGTTGCTGGCTAAACCGTTACGGTCGCAACATGACAACGAAGACCTGGTTCATCACCGGCGCCACCTCCGGCATCGGCCATCAGCTTGCGGTGGCCGCGCTGCGGCGCGGGGACAATGTCGCCGCGCTTGCTCGTACCGTCGACAGCCTCGACGACCTCGCCCGCCGGTTCCCGGCAAACCTGCTCGCCGCGTCCGCCGACGTACGCGACGAGGCCTCGATCCGGACGGCCGTCCAGCGCACGGTTAAGGCGTTCGGCCGCATCGACGTGGTCGCCAACAACGCGGGCTACGGTCTCTTCGGAGCGGTCGAGGAGGCGGACGACGGCCAGGCCCGGGCCATCTTCGACACCAACGTCCTCGGCGTTCTCAATGTGCTGCGCGCGACCCTGCCGGTCCTGCGGGCACAGCGGTCCGGGCACATCCTGCAGGGGTCGTCCGTCTATGGCCAGTCCGCTCACGCCGGGGTGGGCCTGCTCGCCGCCACCAAGTACGCCGTCGAGGGCCTCGCTGACGCGCTCGCCGCCGAGGTCGCCCCGCTCGGCATCCGCGTCACGATCGTCCAGCCACAGTTCACTGCCACGAACTTCCTGGCCAACCTTCGGGTCGCCGAACCGATCGGGGACTACGACGAGACCGTCCGCGCGGTTCACCGGGCCATCGGCGAGATGCCGGCGGCCGCGTTCGCCGCACCGGAACAGATCGCCGAGGCCGTCATGGGGGCGGTCGACGCCGACAGCTCACCCCTGCGGCTGGCGATCGGCACCACCGGCGCCGAGAGCATGCGCACCGCACTGAACGCCCGCCTGCGCGACCTGGACGGCGCACATCCGGCGGGCCCCGGACGGGTGCGTCCGGCGGCCTGAGCGGCGCTCGCGTCCGGGCCCGGCAGGCTGGTCCGGCCGGTGTGTGTATCCCCTGCCTGCGGGTATGCGGCCGCCATGAGCACAGACACCTTCGCCGAAGTACAGAAGTTGCTCGAGGATCTCGACTTCCCGGCGGACAAGGACGCCATCGTCCAGCACGCCACCGGACGTGGCGCCCAGCAGGATTCGGCAGCGGTCCGGGCCTTGCGCGGCATGCCGCTGGCGACCTACCGGAACATCTCGGAGATCCGTAGCTCCGTCGACCTCGACCCGGACGAGACGCCGGGTTAGAGCACCGGCGGCAGCGGCCCGGCGTGTACCGGCCGGCGGCGGCAGAACCCCATTCGCAGCGATCCAGGAGGTAACCGTGTCGAAAAGTGTTGATCAGGAGAAGCAGCAGGCGGCCGTTCGTGAGGCGAAACGTCACGGCATGAGCGCCAGTGAGGCGGGCGTCAGCCAGGGCGCCTCCAAGCAGCGGGACCACCACACCAAGCAGGAGAGGAGGCAGGAGGACACGCCACGCGGCGGCAAGTCCTGAACGGGGCGGCAGTTCAGCTCACCGCAGTCCGGGCTCCGGGGTCCTCCCCGGAGCCCTTTGCGTGCGACCGATGCGGCCGGTGCACACCGAACCTGATCGTGGAGCCGGCTCGCCGGCCGTACCGGAGGGGGAAGTCAGGCCGAGTCGCGCAGCACCAGGGGCGTGGGCAGGAGCTGGCCGCCCGCATCGGGATGTTCGCCGCGCAGCTGGCGCAGCACGAGCTGGGCCGCGCACGAGCCGATCTCCTTGGCCGGCTGGTGGACCGTGGTGAGCTGGGGCTGGCAGCGGACGGCCCACGTGCTGTCGTCGAAGCCGACGACGCCGACGTTGCCGGGCACGCTGCGGCCGGCCTCGCGGAGGGCTTCCAGGGCGCCGGCCGCGATGGCGTCCGAGGCGGCGAAGACCCCGTCGATGGACGGGTCACGGCCGAGCAGGTCGCGCATGCCCTTGACGCCGGAGCCGTAGTCGTAGTGCGGGACGTCGGCGATCAGGGTCTCGTCGAACAGGGGGCCGAGGGCGGCGCGGAAGCCGGCCAGCCGGTCGATGCCGGAGTCGCGGTCGAGGGCGGCGGCGATCATGCCGATCCGGCGGCGGCCGCTGGTGACGAGGTGTTCGGTGATGGCCCGGGCCGAGCCGACGTTGTCTATCCCGACGAAGGGGATGTGCTGGTCGAGGTCGGGTGGGTGGCCGACGAACGCGGCGGGCAGCGCCAGGTCGCTGATCACCTTGATGATCGGGTCGTGGGCGCGGGCCGAGACGACGATGGCGCCGTCGACGAAGCCGCCGCTGAGGTAGCGGGAGACGCGTTCGGTGTCGCGGGCCGACTCGACGACGAGGCTGACCATCTGGTGGTCGGCAAGCGACAGCGCGGCGTTGGCGCCGAGCATGATCGAGCCGATGTTGGGGTCGTCCAGGAAGAGCGAGTGCGGCTCGAGCGCGACGAACGCGACCGCCTGCGACCTGCGCATCTTCAAGGCTCGTGCCGCGTTGTTCGGTACGTATCCAAGATCGCTCATCGCCGTCTCGATGGCGGCTCGCGCCTCGGCGGAGACGTATCCGCCGTTCAGGACGCGGCTCACGGTGCCCCGGGAGACGCCGGCCGCGGCCGCGATGTCGTGCACCGTGGCGCGTTTCTGGGGCTGAGGCCGGGACATGGGATCACAGTAGCCGCCGGGCTCTTGACCTCTTCGCAGGCCAGTCCTACTGTGTGCACGTTCACACATCCGTAACCGCCGTTTAGGCTCACGGAAATGTGTGCACGTGCACACATTCCTTGACCAGGAGTTCTATGAAAAGCGTGCGTATGCCGGTTCCGGGCGTCAGCCTGGGCTGCGACTACAACCCCGAACAGTGGTCGCCGGACGTCTGGCGCGAGGACGCCGCCCTGATGCGGCGGGCCGGGGTCGACCTGGTCGCGGTCAACATCTTCGGCTGGTCCAACCTCGAGCCGGGTCCGGGCGAGTACCGGTTCGACGACCTCGACGAGGTCGTCGAGCTGATGCACGCGCACGGCATCCGGATCAACCTGGGCACCGGCACCTCGTCGCCGCCGCCGTGGCTGACCACCCTCTACCCCGAGGTGCTGCCGGTCGCCGAGGACGGCACGACGCGCTTCCCGGGTGGCCGGCAGGCCTGGTGCCCGAGCTCTCCGGTGTTCCGGGACCGCGCTCTCGACCTGGTCGCGCGGGTGGCGCGGCGGTACGGCAACCACCCGGCCGTCGCCCTCTGGCACGTCTCCAACGAACTGGGCTGCCACAACGCCCTCTGCTACTGCGACACCAGCGCCGAGGCCTTCCGGAACTGGCTGCGCGGCCGCTACCGCAAGATCGAGACGCTGAACGAGGCGTGGGGCACCTCCTTCTGGAGCCAGCGTTACGGCGACTGGAACGAGATCCAGGTGCCGCGGCTCGCGCTGTCGCTGCGCAACCCGGCCCAGCTCGTCGACTTCCAGCGGTTCAGTTCCGACGAACTCCTCGGCCACTACCGGGCCGAGGCCGCCATCCTGCGCAAGCACTCGGACGTACCGGTCACCACGAACTTCATGGTCACCGCACACATCCGCAACCTCGACTACTGGTCGTGGGCGCCGGAGATGGACGTCATCGCCAACGACCACTACCTGGACCATCGCCTCGGCGACCCGGTGGCCGAGCTGTCCTTCGCCGCCGACCTGACCCGCGGCCTGGCCGGCGGACGGCCGTGGATGCTGATGGAACAGTCGGCCGGCGCGGTCAACTGGCAGCCGCACAACCTGACCAAGGCTCCCGGCGAGATGATCCGCAACTCGCTGACGCACGTGGCCCGCGGTGCCGACTCGATCTGCTTCTTCCAGTGGCGGGCGTCGGCCCAGGGCGCGGAGAAGTTCCACTCGGCACTGCTGCCGCACGCCGGCACCGACACGGTCGCCTGGCGTGAGGTGCTCAAGCTGTCCGAGACGCTGGACCGGATCGGCGAGGTGGCCGGCACCGAGGTCGAGGCCGACGTCGCCCTGCTGTTCAGCTGGGAGTCGTGGTGGTCGGCCGAGGGGGAGGCCCGGCCGTCGCAGGCGGTCACCTACCTCGACCAGGTGCACGCGGCTCACGGGGCGCTCCGGGAACTGGGTGTGACCACGGACGTGATCGCTCCCGACGCCGACCTGAGCCGCTACAAGCTCGTCGTGGTGCCCGGTCTGTACATGGTCAGTGACACCGACGCGCAGGCGATCGCCGACTACGTGGCCGGCGGTGGACGTCTGGTGGTCACCTACTTCAGCGGGATCGTCGACGAGCGCGACCGGATCCGGCTCGGCGGCTACCCGGGGGCATTCCGGGACGTGCTCGGGGTACTGGCCGAGGAGTTCGCCCCGCTCAAGCCCGGCGACACCGTCACCCTGAGCAACGGTCAGGCGGCGACGCTCTGGACCGAGCGCCTGCGCACCACGACGGCGTCCGTGATCGCGACCTACGAGGACGGGCCGATGGCGGGCGTCCCGGCGATCACGCGTAACGACTTCGGTGCGGGGACCGCCTGGTATGTAGCCACCAAGACAGATATGTCGGAGATCCTGAGCGAGGCGGCCGGCAGCACAGCCGGCAAGTCCGACAAAGAGGTGGTGCGCCGTCGCGGAGAGGGCCGCAGCTACCTCTTCGTCATCAACCACGGCACGGACACCGTCCACCATCCCGCGCGCGGCACGGACCTGATCACCGGAGAGGAAGTCGACGGGGTGCTGACAGTCCGGGGCGGCGGCGTCGGGGTCGTCCGGGAGGAAACCTCATGAAGGGCAAAGGGAAGGCACTGACCTTCTTCATCCTGCCGTTCACCCTGCTGTTCGCGGCCTTCTACCTGGCCCCGATCCTGTACGCGATCAAGCAGTCGCTCTACAAGGTCGAGCGCCAGGGCACGTTCGGCAAGGCCACCGAGGTGTTCGGCGGCCTGGCCCAGTACGAGCGGGTCTTCACCGACGGCCCGTTCTGGGAGTCGATCGGCCGGGTGCTGCTCTTCGGCATCGTGCAGGTGCCGGTGATGCTCGGCCTGGCCCTGGTCTTCGCCCTGCTGCTGGACTCGGGTCTGGTCAAGGGCCGGCGCTTCTTCCGGCTGGCGTTCTTCGTGCCGTACGCGGTGCCCGGTGTGGTGGCCGCGATCATGTGGGGCTTCCTCTACTCCCCGAACCTGTCCCCGTTCACCGCGATCACCAGCGCCGTCGACCTGCTCGACGCGGACCTCGTGCTCTGGTCCATGGCCAACGTCGTGACCTGGGTCTATGTCGGCTACAACATGCTGATCATCTACTCCTCGCTGCTGGCGATCCCGCAGGAGGTCTACGAGGCGGCGAAGATCGACGGCGCCGGCGCGTTGCGTACGGCCTGGTCCATCAAGATTCCGCTGGTCATGCCGGCGATCGTGCTGACCACCGTCTTCTCGATCATCGGCACCCTGCAACTGCTCGCCGAACCGGCGGTCTTCCGCACCTTCAGCTCCGCGGTCTCCAGCACGTACACGCCGAACCTGACCGTGTACTCCACCTCGTCGGTTCCCAACTTCAACCTGGCGGCGGCGTTCTCGGTGGTGCTGGCCCTGGCCACCTGCCTGCTGTCCTTCGGCTTCCTCAAGATCACTCAGCGGGGAGGCGACAAGTGAAGAACGCGAACCGCATCGCACCCATGCTCGTCATGGGCGCGGCCACGCTCTACTTCCTGGTCCCGATCTGGTGGCTGCTCGTCGCGGCCTCCAAGACCCGGGGCGAGTTCACCAGCACGACCCCCCTCTGGTTCGCCGATTTCGCGCTGATCGACAACCTGAAGGAACTGTTCGCCTACGGCGACGGCGTGTTCCTGCGCTGGATGCTGAACAGCGTCGTCTACACCGGCGGAGCCGCCCTGCTCGGCACCCTGCTGGCCGCCATGTGTGGATACGCCCTGGCCAAGTACCGCTTCCCCGGCCGCGAGGCGATCTTCAACATCGTCCTGAGCGGCGTCCTCGTACCCGCCACGGCCCTTGCCCTGCCGTTGTTCCTGATCTTCAGCCAGTTCGAGGCGACGAACACCTTCTGGTCGGTCTTCCTGCCCAGCCTGGTGAACCCGTTCGGCGTCTACCTGGCCCGGATCTACGCCACCGCGAGCGTCCCGGACGAGCTTCTCGAAGCCGCCCGCCTGGACGGCTCCGGCGAGATCCGCACGTTCTTCACGATCTCCACCAGGCTGATGTTCCCGGCGCTGGTGACGATCTTCCTGTTCCACTTCGTGGCCGTCTGGAACAACTTCCTCCTCCCGCTGATCATGCTCGGCGAGGAGAAGCTCTTCCCGGTCACGCTCGGCCTTTACTCCTGGAACACCCAGGTGAACCAGATCCCCGAGCTGCGGATGCTCGTGCTCACCGGCGCTCTCGTCTCCATCGTCCCGCTGGTGATCGCCTTCCTGCTTCTGCAGCGCTTCTGGCGCAACGGCCTCGGCTCCGGCGCCATCAAGTAATCCCCCTTCAAGAAAATGAGGATCAAAGTGCGTCCACCCATGCGATCGCTCAGCATCGCCCTGGCTTCGGCACTCGCCCTGACCGCCTGCTCGTCCGGCGGCGACGCGGAGGAGACCACGGCCGGTGCGGCCGCCTGCGCCCCGTCGTCCGGCCCGGTCACCCTGACCTACACCACCTGGATCCCCGGGATCGACAACGTGGTGAAGGTCTGGAACGAGAAGAACCCGAACATCCAGGTCAAGGTGCAGACCGGCCCGAACGGCAACGGCGGCACCTACGCCAACTTCTTCAACCAGCTCAAGGCCGGCAACGCCCCCGACCTGGGCCACATCGAGTACGACGCGCTGCCCAGCTTCCGCGTCCAGGACGGCCTCACGAACCTGGCCGACTGCTCGGAGGTGACCGCCGCCAAGGACCAGTTCGTCGACTGGACCTGGGGTCAGGTCACGTTCGGCGAGCAGAACTCGGTCTACGGCGTGCCGCAGGACGCCGGCCCGATGGCGCTGTTCTACCGCAAGGACCTGTTCGAGAAGAACAAGATCCCGGTGCCGACCACCTGGGACGAGTACGCCGCGGCCGCCGAGAAGGTGAAGGCCGCCGGTGGCTACATCACCAACTTCTCGCAGAGCGACATCAACCAGTTCGCCGGCTTCGCCTGGCAGGCCGGCGGCCGCTGGTTCGCCAACGACGGCACCAAGTGGACGGTCAACCTGCAGGACGAGGCCACCACCAAGGTCGCCAACTACTGGCAGGGCTTGATCGACAAGAAGCTGGTCTCCAGCGTTCCGCCGTGGACCACCGAGTGGGACAACGCGTACAACACCGGCCAGGCGTGGACCTGGACCTCCGCGGTGTGGGGCGCCAACTCGATCATGTCCGGTGCACCGGCCACCAAGGGCAAGTGGGCGGTCGCCCCGATGCCGCAGTGGACCGCCGGCGGCACCGTCGCCGGTAACTGGGGCGGCTCGGCCACCGCGGTGTTCAAGGGCTCGAAGCACCCGTACGAGGCCGCGAAGTTCGCTCTCTGGCTGAACACCTCCGAGGAGGCGCTGACGCTGCTCAACAAGGAGGCGCAGCTGTACCCGGCGACCAAGGCGGGCGCCAAGCTGCCGGCGCTGTCCGAGGGAGTCGAGTTCTACGGCGGTCAGAAGATCTACGATGTCTTCGCGACGGCCTCCACCCAGGTCGCGCCCGACTTCGTCTGGGGACCGACGATGACCAGCACCTACGCCACCGCTTCGGACAGCTTCAAGGGCGCCGTGTCCGGCTCCGGCACGCTGCTCGACGCGCTCAAGACCACTCAGACCAAGACGATCGAGAACCTGAAGTCCCAGGCCATCCCGGTCGCCGAATGACCGTGTTCCACCTGCGCGCCGCGGGCACCAGCCTTGTGCTGGACGCCCGCGGCGTTGCCGCGTCGATACTCCACTGGGGCCCGGACCTGGGCGGCCCGGACATTCCCGCCGATCTTTTCGTCCCGGCCGTGCCGCCGAGCTCGATCGACGTACCGCTGCGGTTGTCGCTTCTGCCCTCGCTCGCCGAGGGATGGACCGGGCGACCCGCGATGGAGGGCGGCCACTTCCGGACGGCCGAGGCCCAACTTCAAGATCAAACTATTTCGGTACGGGCTACGAGCACCGACGGCACGCAGGAGGTGTGCACGGAGCTGGGGATGTCCGAGCAGGGCGTCCTGCGACTGAGGCACCGCCTGACCAACCGTGGCGATGCCGAGCTGACCGTGCCGAACCTCGACATGCTGCTCCCCATCCCCGCCGAAGCCTCCGAACTGCTCGACTTCACCGGCCTGTGGTCGCACGAACGGCAGCCGCAGCGCGCTCCACTCCGGCACGGCGTGTGGAGCCGGGAAAGCCGGCACGGCCGCCCCGGCCACGACGACGCCTTCCTGATGGTCGCCGGTGAGCCCGGCTTCAGCTTCCGCAAGGGCCGCGTGTGGGCCGTCCACCTGGCCTGGAGCGGCGACAAGCGGATCTGGGCCGAACGGTCCGCACTCGGCTACCAGGTGCTCGGCGCCGGCGAACTGCTGGCCCCCGGCGAGATCCGGCTGGCGCCCGGTGACTCGTACGAGACGCCCTGGTTGATCGCGGTCCACTCGGACGCCGGACTCGACGGGCTCTCCGACCGCCTGCACCCGTGGCTCCGGTCGGCGTCCCCGGTGAAACTGCCTCGCCCGGTCGTGCTGAACACCTGGGAAGCCGTCTACTTCGACCACGACCTGCCCGCGCTGGAACGTCTCGCCGACGCGGCCGCCGAGGTCGGCGTCGAGCGTTTCGTCCTGGACGACGGCTGGTTCACCGGCCGCCGCGACGACAAGCGGGCCCTCGGCGACTGGCACGTCGACCCCGGCGTCTGGCCGGACGGGCTGCATCCGCTGATCTCCCACGTGCGCGAGCGTGGCATGGAGTTCGGCCTGTGGGTCGAACCCGAGATGATCAGCCCCGACTCGGCCCTGGCCGCCGCCCACCCCGACTGGATCCTCGGCCCTTCCGTCGCTCCCGGCAGCTCCGCCGGCCCCGGAGCCGCCGCCGGACCGACCTGGCGCTGGCAGCGGGTCCTCGACCTCACCAAAGCCTACGACTACCTGCTGGAACGCCTGACCGCACTGCTCACCGAGTACCCGATCACGTTCCTCAAGTGGGACCACAACCGCGACCTGCTCACCCCCGGCGCCGCGCACCGGCAGACCCGTGCCCTCTACCGGCTGCTGGCGGAACTGAAGGAGGCGTTCCCGCACGTCGAGATCGAGAGCTGCGCCTCCGGCGGTGCCCGTATCGACCTGGGCATCCTCCCGCTGATCGACCGGTTCTGGACCTCGGACACCAACGATCCGCTGGATCGGCAGTCCATCCAGCGCTGGACCGGGATCCTGATCCCGCCCGAATACCTGGGCGGTCATCTCGGTGCCGGCACCGCGCACGTCACCGGCCGCACGTCCGCGCTCGGGTTCCGCCTGGCCACCGCCCTGTTCGGCAGCGCCGGCATCGAATGGAACCTGACCACGGCCTCACCCGCCGAACGCGCCGACATCGCCGCGTGGATTGCCGAACACAAGCGCCTGCGCCCGCTGCTGCACTCCGGCCGTGTGGTCCGCGCCGACTCGCCCGACCCGGCCCACCTGCTGCACGGCGTGGTGGCCCAGGACCGCACCCACGCGGTGTTCGCCCTGGTGACAGTCGGTACCCCGGCCGCCGCCCTGCCCCCGCCGATCCGATTCCCCGGCCTGGACCCCGAACGCGACTACACGGTCCGCCCGATCGGCGCTCCGCCCCGCTACATGCAGGACGCCCCGCCCGCGTGGATGACGGCCGGCTCGGTCACGCTCCCGGGCCGTTTCCTCGCCGAGGCAGGCCTGCCCGCGCCGCTCCTGACCCCCGAACAGGCCCTCCTGCTCGAACTGTCCTAAACCCCAGCTGGACACCACCGCTGTCTCAGCTGCGCTGAGACAGCGGGTAGGGGCAGGTGGGGGTCAGGTGCCGCCGAAGCGTTCGGTGCGGATGCGTTTCGGGTCGTGGCCGAGAGCGACCAGAATGTCGGCGACCACCTCGACGAACGAGTCCGGGCCGCAGACGAAGCAGTCCGGCTGGAAGTCCGGCGGCCAGCCGTGCGTGTTGATCACGGCCACGTCCAGGCGCTTCACCGGGTGCGGCCACCCGTCGGGGGCGCGGCGCGTGTAGACGAAATGCACGTCGAGGCCGGGGTCCGAAATGGCGCGGCGGCGTAGTTCGTCGGCGTAGAGGGCGTCCTCGGGTGTCCGTACCGAATAGATCAACCGGAACGGCTGGCGACCCGCCTTCTGACCGCGTGCCCGGATCATCGCCATCAGCGGCACTATCCCGGACCCGCCGGCCACCAGCACCACGGGAGCCGCCGACGCGGAACGCCACACGAACCAGCCGCCGATCGGCCCGCGGATCTCGATCTGGTCGCCGGCCTCGACGACGTCGGTGAGGTACGGCGAGACCTCACCGTCCTCCAGCCGCTGCACCGAGATCTCCACGTGACCCGGCCCGGCCGACGCGATGGAGTAGCTGCGCTGGGCCTGGTAGCCGTCCTCGGCCGTGAGTCGGATGTCGATGTGCTGACCTGGAAGGTGGCCCGGCCAGCCGGGGACGTCCAGCACCAGGGTACGAGCCGAGCCCGTCTCCCACCGTGCCGACACGACCGTGGCCACCTGCCAGGTCAGTCTCCGTGATACCGCTGCTCGCGCCACGGGTCTCCGTACATGTGGTAGCCGGCGTCCTCCCAGAACCCGGGTTCGTCCTCGTGCATCATCCGCAGCCCGTCGACCCATTTCGCCGACTTCCAGAAGTACAGGTGCGGGACGATCAGCCGGGCTGGGCCGCCGTGCTCGGGGTGCAGGGGCTCGCCTTCGTACTCGTAGGCGATCCAGGCCTTGCCGTCGAGCAGGTCCTCGAGGGGGACGTTCGTGGTGTAGCCGCCGTAGCTGTGTGCCATCACGAAGTCGCCCGCGGTCTCCACGTCCTCGAAGAGCGTGTCGAGGGAGACGCCCTTCCACGTGGTGCCGAGTTTCGACCACTTGGTCACGCAGTGGATGTCGACCGTGATCTCCTCGGCCGGCAGGGCGGTGAACTCCGCCCAGTCCCACGTGTGCTTCTCGCCGGCCTCGGTGACGATGGTGAACTTCCACCGGTCGAGCGGGATCCGCGGTGTCGGCCCGGCGGAGAGCACCGGGAAGTCGTGCGCGAGGTACTGACCGGGCGGCAGGTCGGGCGACGGCTCTCGCCGCCGCCCGCCGAAACCCCGGGAGATGATGCTCATGGGGTACGAGTAAACCTCACGGCGCCACGAAAAAGCGTCAGAGCTTGACCGTGCCGCTGGTCACGCCCTGGACCGTCTTGGCCGCGGCCACCACCACGCGGTAACTGCCCGCGGCCAGACCGGTGATCTTGGTGCTGGACTTGACCGGAAGGGCCTTGACGGTCTTCCAGCCGCTGCCGGCCTTCCGCTGGAGCGTCATCTTCTGTCCGGCGGCACCGGCGGCCTTCACCGTGATCGTGCCCTTGGCCGACTTCTTGGCCGAGACCTGCGCCCGGACGGTGTAACCGACGCTGCCGGACACGGATTCGGCGACCTCGTTCTCGGCTACGGTGAGCCGCACCTGGAAAGCGCCGGTCGCGACGTGGTCGACGACGTAGTAGCCGTCCTCGTCGCCCTCCACCTCCTCGCAGTCCCAGCCGCCGCCGACCGAGACGCAGGCCTCGCCGGGCAGGCCGCCGATTCCTTCGCCGTCGACCGTGACCTGGAACTCGGTGCTGGTCTTGCTGCCGTAACCGACGAGCCCGCCCTCGTCGGCGGCGAGTTCCGGGGTGATGCGTTCCCCGTCGCCGCCGTCACCGCCGCCGCCGGCCGCCTCGATCGCGGCCGCGGCGTCGATCCGCCCGTACCCGAAGTCGGAGTCGAAGCCGTCGTCACCCAGATCGACGGCCGAGCTCTGGAGGGCCTTCTGGATGCCGTCCGGCGTGATGTCCGGCTGGACCGCCTTGATCAGCGCGGCCACCGCGGCGACGTGCGGCGACGCCATCGACGTGCCGTTGAGCTCGGCGTATCCGCCGCCGTCCTCGGAGAGTTCGGCGGGGTAGGTGCTGAGGATGCCGCTGCCGGGCGCGGCCACGTCCACGTACTCACCACGGTTGGAGTATTCGGCGACCTCGTCCCGCGCATCGGTGGCGGCGACCGCGATGACCCCGTCGAACGCGGCCGGGTAGCTGGTCGGGCTGCCGTCCTCGCGCTCGTTGCCGGCGGCTGCCACGACCGTGACGCCGTTCTCCACGGCGTAGGCGACGGCGGCCTCCTCGGCCTCGGTCGCGGTGTCCGACCCGAGCGACAGGTTGATGATCTGGGCGCCGTTGTCGGCGGCCCAGACGATGCCCTCGGCGGTGTCCGAGACGTACCCGCTGCCGTCGGCGTCCAGGACCCTGACCGGCAGGATCTTCGCACCCGGGGCGACTCCGGCGATGCCCTCACCGTTGCCGGCGACCGCCGCCACGATGCCGGCCACGTGGGTGCCGTGCCCGTTGCCGTCCCAGTCGCCGCCCTCGATGTCCTCGATGGCGTCGTATCCACCGAGGACCTGGCCGTCCAGGTCGGGGTGGACGCCGTCCACACCGGTGTCGACGACCGCGACCACCACGTCGGCCCCGGTGCTGCTCTCCCAGGCGGCCGGCATGCTGATCTTCTCGAGACCCCACTGCTGCTCGCTGTACTCGTCCTCCGACGACGCGCCGAGGGCCCGAACCGGGACGTCCACCTCGACGGCGACCGTGTTCTTCCGCGCGCGGGCGGTCTGGGCGATCCGGTTGGCGTGCGACTTGTCGGTGGCCTCCTGAACGGCGAAGACCGGGCGGCCGCTCGCGTCCAGGCTGGTCGTCACGATCCGGACCGGGGCGGCCGCGGAGACGGTGGCCGGCAGGGCCAGGCTGTACGAGACCGGGCTGAACGCCTGGCTCCCGGCGGGCAGCGCGAACGCCCCCAGAGCGGCGGCGGTGACCGCCGCGATCCCGACAGCGAGGAAGTTGCGCCGCACCGGCATCCGCATGTGGTTCCGCCCTTCGAAGCGGGCCGCCGTCCGTGGCGGCCCTGTTGCGACAAAGGTGGGGCCCGAGAAGTGCGAACCGGGCTCGGGGCGGGTGCAAGCCGGGTGCGACGGGTAGGGTCGGGATCATGCCGTTGACGGGTGAGTACGCTCCCAGCACTTCGGACTGGGCGCGCAAGCAGGCAGAGAAGTACGAGGCCACCGGCGGTGCCGAGGCCAACGACATCATGGGCAAGCCGATCATCGTGCTGACGAGTGTCGGCGCGAAGACCGGGCTGCTGCGCAAGACCGCGTTGATGCGGGTCGAGCACGGCGGGGAGTACGCGGTCGTCGGCTCGCTCGGTGGGGCGCCGAAACACCCGGTGTGGGTCCACAACTTGCGCAAGAACCCACGTGTCGAGCTTCAGGACGGCCCGCTCAAGCAGGACTACGTCGCCCGGGAACTCGAGGGCGAGGAGCGGCAGCTGTGGTGGGACCGGGCGGCGGCCGCCTTCCCGCAGTACAACGAGTACACGAAGAAGACCGACCGCGTCATCCCGGTCTTCCTCCTGACGCCGGCCTAACGGAGCTTCTTCTCCGAGGAGAGCGGTCCGTACGACTCCAGCAGTACCGGAGAACCCAGATGGGTGGAGATGGCGGCAGCCCAGTCGTCCGGCCGATACATCCGGCCGGGCCTGGCCTGCCGCAGCCGGGCGCCCAGACGCTCCTGGTGATCGAGGTCCCGCGCCGGACCCGGCTCGATCCGATCCCAGCCGCCCTCGTACGAGGTGCAGATCCGCAGGTCCGGGCAGAGTTCCGGGACGTCCAGGTGGGTGATCGCCAGAGCGTCGACGCCGCCGGCCACCTCCACGGCGTAACGATGCGCCACCGCGTCGAAGTGGCCGGTCCGGAAGGCGCCCTGCCACGGGTCCCGGCCGTTGTGCCGCTCGGGCAGGTCCAGCGTCCGGTCCTCGGTCACGAAGGGGCCGGCACCGTGCCGGGTCGTGTAGGTGCGGACCACCCCGAGCCGCCGCACCGAAGGGCAGAGCGCCAGCGCGTTGTCGAACGTCGTGGTCGACCAGGTCGTGTGCGGGTGCCAGCCGCGCCACTCGTCGAGCAGCACCCCTTGCGCGCCTTCGAAGACGCAATTGCCGGCGGCGAGAAGCCGGTCCGTGTACTCGCCGGAGACGATCCGGACCGTCTCCCCGAAAGCGGTGAACGCGTCCACCACGTCAGCAAGCGGGACCCCGCAGTCGCCGAGAGCGTCCCGCACCGCCGCGAGCCGTTGCCGCAGCCGCGACGGTGAGAGCACGTCCTTCACTCGCGGGGCGTCCGGGTGCTGCTCGGCGTACGCCATCGTCTCGCCCACGCCCATGCCGCACGAACCGTGCCGTTCCGCACCGCGCCCGGTCTCGTGCCGCCGGTTCGCGGCCCGATGCCACGGAGTGGCGAGCAGGGCATCCCCATCGACCGTCAGCAGGTGGAACGGGCTTCCCAGGGCTTTCGCCTCGCTCGCCAGGGCGAGCGGGTCGACCACCACGAACCGGGTCAGGTGGGTCGGGACGCCGCGCAGCGTGCCCGACCCGAACTGGGCGAACGTGTGATGCCGCCCCTCCTCGGTGATCACGTTGTGTGCGGCCTGCGCGCCCCCGTTGAACCGCAGCACCGCCCTGATCTCCTGGGAGGCGCAGAGGAAGTCGACCACCGTGCCCTTGCCGGCGTCGCCGTAACCGAGGTCGACGACAGCGATGTGCTCCGAGGTCACAGCCGCTGGTTCCCGCTGGGGCCGCCGGCGATCTCCAGCGCGGACCGCACCATCGACGGCCGCTGCAGCGGGGCCAGCGCCCGGCCGACCGAACCGCCGGCCCGCGAACCCACGTCGGTCAGGTCGGCGATGCCCTCGTCCAGGTCGATCGCGTCCTCACCGAGGCCGACCGTCAGCGCGATCGTCTCGCAGACCGCGTCCAGGTCGTCGAGTTCGAGCACGTTCTGCCCGAGCAGCTTGCGCCAGCGGGACAGCACCTCGCGGTCACCACTGTGGTGCGCTGCCGTCGGCAGGATGTAGTAGACCTCGTACTTGCGCTTGAGCTCGGCAAGGATCGCCTCGGTGCTGATCGGCTCGCTCAGGTCGTCGCCGATCACGGCCTTCACCTCGCGCGGCTTGACCCGCGGGTACGGCATCTCGTCGCCGATGATGAACAGGTATCCGCGCCGGCCCCGGTTCACCATCGAGTCCAGGATCGTGTGCCGGGCCATGAAGTAGAGCGCCAGCTCGTACGACTCGTGCTTCTGTCCGCCGCCGCCGCCCTCCAGGACGATCTTCGCGAGGTGGTCGTCCATCCGGTTGTCCGACTCGAACTGCCCGATCTGCAGCGGCGCCCGGTCGCAGGTGGCGTCGCCGATCGCCCCGAACATGATCTGCGGGTCGACCGCGTAGTTCTTGCGGGTCAGCAGGCCCAGCAGCTGCGGCAGCTTGGTCTGCAGCACCCGCGGCACGTTGCCCATCGAACCGGTCACGTCGAACAGCACCGCGATCGGCGTGCTGAACGGGTGCTCGTCGCTGTCGCGGCTCTCCCGCATGAACACGCCGTCCGGGTCCAGGTCCGGGTGAACCGTGCGGGCGCCCGAGTCGCTGTACGCGAAGGCACTCTTCCCGCTCGCCGCCCGATAGCTGGCGGCCGCCGAGTAGACGTCGGTGGACCAGTGTCCGCTTCCCATTTTGTCCTCCTAAGGAACGAACGGCCGGAATTTGCGGGGGCCGTAAAGCTGGTGGATGAGGTCGTCGAACTCGCCGAGCAGAACCCAGGCGTCCTGCGGCCGCATCCGCGGCGCGTCATACATGCAACCCGCGGCGAACCGCCGCAGCGAGACGGGGATCCGCGACCCGATCAGCCGCGTCATCAGCACCGTCGCCATGTAGATGTCAGTGGCGGGTCCGGCAGTGTGATCGTGGAGCACCTCCGGCGGATAGTGGGCGAGCCTCGCCTTCACTATCGCCTCCGGTCGATGCCCTGAATAGCACCAATCGACAAGAACCAGGCCGTGCTCCTCCGGATGGATCAGAACGTGCTCCGGAAGAATCGCCCCGTGGACCACGCCGGCCCGGTGCGCCCAGCCGATCGCGGTCAGCAGCCGCCGCCACATCCAGGCCGCGTCCCGCGGATCGATCTCACGGCGGATCTCGGCCAGGCTGATCATGCCGCGCTGGTTTTCCACGACGTTGATCCGGCGCCGCCGGCGCTGGTCGTCCTCGTGGACGAACGACTCGATCAGGCGCGGGGCGTAGGGGCGGAACCTCGGGTCGCCGTTGGCCCACAGCTTGCGCAGCGCGTTCGCCTCGGTCTCCATCAGGTCGCTGTCGCCCGGATTGCGCGGCACCTTGATCACCGCGGTGCCGTCCACGTACAGCTCGGCGATGTCGCCCTTCGCGAAAACCTTCCCCATGCGGTACGCCCGGCGGCGTCCCTGGATCACCAGGTCGTCCCTGTGTTCGGCCCGGACTTTGTAGAGTGCCGAGAGTTTCGCGAAGGCGTCCGTCGCGGTCGCGCGCTGCGACGGGCTCACGGCATCCGGGTGGACGAGCTTCGCCCATCTGCGGTACGAGGAACCTCCGGCCGCCCCGCCGCCGGTCAGGTCCGCGGAACTCCGCGCCACGCGGATCCGGGACACCGCTTGCTCGAACGTCATCGGTGCAGCCGCTCCGGCCCTGGCGCCGCCGGGCATGTGATTCTCGGTCTTGGCCGTCGTCTCGCTCATCGGCACGCGGTCCTCCCCGGTCGGACGTTCCCCTTGCCCGAGTCCTTCTAGGTGTGAGTATTTCTCCATCTGAGAACAACGTAGCGCGGTTGTGAATGCCCGTCAACGCCCTCGATGCCGGAGGTTCGGCCGGCCTTCCGGTGGCCGGCGGCGTATTCCGGCCTGCGCCTCGGGCCGGCCTGCCCGAACGGCAGGTCAGGGAAGGTCGAGAACGCGGCGCTCGGACAAGTCGGGAAGATGCCGGGCTGCGGTGACGAAGTCATTGCCGTCATGCAGGACGGTCAACCCGCCGACGGCGGCGCAGGCACAGATCAGAAGATCCACGCAGGAGAGCGCGCGATGCGCGCCAGCCCGCATCAGGCGGTACTGTGCCGAATCCATCCATTGCCAGGCGCTCTTGGGTACCGCGACATCCGGATAGAGGTCGGAAAACATCGAGGTCATCGCCTCGAATTCATCCCGTCCGCGAGCCGAGCGGCGGAACTCGGTGCGCTGCGGGCGGCACGATCCGATGGCATGGTCCGAGATGACGGCGGCCCATGCTTCCCGCAAGGCATCGTCCCGAAGGATCCGCCAGACCGCCGATGAATCGATCAGGTATCTGATCACTCGGTCGGTGCCTTGTCCGCGCGATGCAGTTCCTGCCAGCCTTCGTAGTCCCATCCTCGGGCGGCCGCCACGTGGTGGTCGAGCGCCGCGATCCGGCGATGACGGGCGGCATACTCACGAAGCGCCAGGTTGACCGTCTCCTTCTTGCTCTTCGCCCCGGACAGCCGCATCGCCTCAGCGAGCGCCTCGTCATCCAGATCGATCTGCGTGACGGCCATCGATCCTCCTGGTGGCGATGTTGGAGTAGGTAACACGTTACCAACATCGTCGGCCCGCTCACCCGTGCTGAGCGGGCCGCCCGTCGACGCGGATCCGGAGTGCGACGGCTCGCGGAAACCCGCTCATCTCACCGGTTCCTCCCTGGTGGGGCGGAGCAAGGCTGGGTGCAGCAGCCGGGCGTCACCGGCCCGGTAGAGCTTCGCCTTCGGCCCGCCCCGCTCCCCGCCTCTCGCCGTCGTCTCGCCGGTGCTCTCCACGAACCCCGGGACCGACAGCACCTTGCGGTGGAAATTGCCGGCGTGCAGTTCCTCGCCCCACACTGCGGCGTAGACCTGCCGAAGCTCACCGATCGTGAACTCGGGTCCGGTGAACGCGGTCGCCAGCGGCGTGTACTCGAGCTTCCCCCGCGCCCGTTCCAGCCCGTCGGCGAGGATCGTGTCGTGGTCGAACGCCAGGTCCTTGGCCTCGTCGACCGATACCCAGTAGGCGCGCGCGGCGTCACTGCCGGCGGTCGGCTCGGGCAGACTCGGAGCGAACGCCAGGTAGGCGACCGAGACGACGCGCATCCGGGGGTCGCGACCGGGATCCCCGTACGACCCGAGCTGTTCCAGATGAACCCGGTCCAGCTCTCCCGCGCCGGGGGTCAGGCCGGTCTCCTCAGCCAGCTCGCGCAGCGCCGCCGCATTCAGCGGCTCCTCCTTGACGAAGCCGCCGGGAAGGGCTCGGCGCCCGGCGAACGGCTGAGCGCCGCGCTCGACGAGAAGCACGCAGAGCCGCCCGTCGCGGATGGTCAGCGCCACCACGTCGACGGTCACCGCCACCGCCGCGTATTTCCGGGGGTCATATCCCGCCAGGAAGCTCGTCTCATCCATCGCTTCGTCCTTCTGGCTCAATCGTTCGCTTCGCCCGAGTGCATCTCAACCCGAGTCTTACTCAATATGAGGTGAACCTAGATCGCCAGGCCTGGGTCGTCAATCCCGCGCACGAGAAACCCGCCGTCTCGCGGCTGGCGAGGCGACGGGTCAATGGACGGAATCGGTCAGCTGTGCTCGTAGGTGAGGCAGTCGGCCTTGTCCGCCGAGGCGCCCACGGTAATTGCCGGAGCCTGACACTCGAGATCCTTGTTGTACTTGCAGTCGGCCCGCTTGCAGGCGCCGACCTGAGCGGTGGCGATACCCATTCCGCCCGAGAGCCCGGACCCCACGAATGTGCCGCACTCCGAGTTCACCTCACCGATAGTGATGGCGAACGCGGTGCAGCCGTCATGGTTGTAGCCACAGTCCGTGACGGTGCAGGTCTGGACGCGGGGCATGTTCATCATCTGGGTCACGACGGTTCTCCTCTGGCCAGGGTTACGATGCTCCGGAGAAATCTAACCATTATTTTGTGCTTCTACACGTTCTTGCCGGGACATTCTTAGAAAAGCAAGAATTGTTAGGCAAGGCTAAGTTTCGCTTTATTAGGTTAGCCATCCTTATATAAAACTGCCGCATATCTGCCGGCTGGGTGCGAGCGGTGAAGCACCTATCGACGCTCGTCGCAATCAAGACAGTCACTAATCGCTATTTTGCACCTTTTGGGCTGCTTAGGATGAGCTTCTGGAAGTCGGGTCCGTCCCGGGGCGGACCCGTCCGGCGGCGAATCATAAGGAACGATCATGAGCGAACCTGACGAAGACCTGACGAGGACCGCGGAATCGGCCAGGACGGGGAGCGGCCCACGGCGCAAGAAGGCGATAGCCGCAGCCGGCGCCTTGGCCGCACTGGCGGCCGGCGCCGGTGTGTTCATGGCTCTGGACGACGACCCGGCACGGCACGCGTCGCCGAAGGCCGCCAGCGAACCCGGTGAGAACGGGGAAATACGCGGCGGCGGCATTCCCGGGTCGGCCGGCGTGGAGGCGGTAGAGCCGGATGAGGCCGGCGAGAAGGCGAAGGCCCAGCCGGACAGCGCCAAGGAGCGCGTGGCTCGTGCGCAGAAGGCCGGTGCCGAACGTGGTGTGCCGGTCAAACGTCCCCTCCCGCAGAGCCTCACCGCCGTCGTGCCGGAAATCGACGTCAAGAAGATCGGTTCAGTCCAGAAAGGTGGGCAGGAGCTGCGCGTCGCTTCCGCTCGTGCTGATCTGACCGGGATGCGGGAACTGGCCTGGGTGGTCGGCTCCGGTGAGCCGTTCCGCTCCGTGCGGTGCTCCCAGACCTTCAAGCTGTCGAACGAGACGAAGCCGTCCAAGAAGCCGAACCTGCTGATCTGCTGGCGGACGAGCGCGGACAAGAGCGTCTACACCGTCATGGTGGACATCGACGGCGCACCGTCCAAGCAGAAGAGCGAGGCGGCGATCGCCAAGCGGTGGCGGCAGATGGAGTGAGGTGGGACGACAGTCGGGAATGGCCGCCTCCTGCCCGGGAGGCGGCCATTCCCAGGTTCGCGACCAATGAGACGCGGCCCGGAGTCGGAGCCTCCGGGCCGCTCGCTCACTGCTATTCAGGTGTCCGGCACCGAGGCGCCAGGTGGATCAGAACGGAGCCACCGTGAAGGTGGAGCCGCTGGAGGTGACGCTGGCGGTGCTGGCGTTGGCCGGGTCGGCGTCGCTGACCACGGTCACGTTGTAGGCACCAGCCGGAACCGCGTTGCTGGAGGCGACCTCGACCGAGCCTGCCACGATGGCCGTCGTGACCGGACGGGACAGCGTGACCGTGCTGCCGGACTCGTTCACGCCAGTGATGAAGGTGTCAGCGGCGAGGTTCGCATGGGCGATGTACGCGCCCACATCCGCAGCGCTGAACGAACCGGGCGAGGCGCTCAGCGAGGTGCCGTCCTGCGCGGCGTTGGAACCCGTGACGTTGCGTGTCGAGCCGATGTCGAACCCAGTCGTCGCGCCCGTTACCGAGGGCTCCTGCGAGAGGACGGCAGTCCGTTCGTCCAGGACATCAGTGATCACGGTGCCGACCGGGTAGTCGCCGGTTCCAGCCATGCTGATGGCCTTGCCGATGTCGGCCTTGGTGAAGTTGGCGTTCGCCGAGACGAGCTGGTACTGATCGTCCACCAGAGTGATGGCTTCGACGACCGTGCGGGCTCCGTTGGCGTTGGTGGTTTCGGTGCCGGCCGCGGTAAGTGCGTGAGCCAGATCAAGCGAGCACACCAGTTCGGTGTCACTCACCACCAGGACGTCGGTGCAGTCAGCGACCGCATTGACATTCGCCCGGTTCCCTGTGGTGACGTGCGCCGCGCCGTTCCACCGGCCGTGCACGAGGTAGACGTGCGCATCCGTGTTGGCGGCGTCGTTGAAGTTGTACTCCAGGAATCCGGTGCCCAGCACGTTGATGTCCTGAGCGATCGTGGTGTTGGGTGCAGTGTTCGGAATGACGGCGAGACTGTTCACATAGGTGAAGGCGCCGGAGAGCGTGGCTGTGCCGGACGCCGTCGTGATGTTGAGCGCCTTGCTTCCCAGGCTGTTGGGCGGGGTGACCGCGGTGAAGGTGGTCTCGTTCACCGGGGTGACCGTCAGCGGTGAACCGCCGAGCGTGGCCGTGATGGAGCCAGGAGTCGTCGGCAGGTTGGTGCCCTTGACGGTCATCGTCACGCCACCCAGCGGCGTGCCGGAGGACGGCGAGACGATCGTCAGTGTGGGCACCGCAGCGGCCGTGTAGGTGCCGGCGGCCAGCAGCCTTCCGGTCGTGGTGCTCGTCGAGCTGTAGAGGCAGATGCTGTAGGGGCCGTCACCGACATCCACGACGGCCGGCATGGTAACGGCGACCTTCGCGTTGGAGATCTTTCGGACGTCCGCAGCTTCGATGACACCGGGATCCACTGTCGTGTAGAGAGCGGGGCAGGGCGTCGCGGTCGTGGTCGTGGCCGGCGCGACCACCTCGGCGACCGGTTCTATACCGGTGAGGAAGGCGGTGGCACCGGTCAGTGTGACGGTCGCCAGCTCGGGGCCGACCGTGCTGCTCTGCGTCACCGCGCCGAGTGTCACCGAGTACGTCCCGACAGCGACGGGTGTTCCCGAGCCACCGCTCTCCGTGTAGACACACACGTTGAAGCCGGTGCCGTTAGGGCCACCCACGCCGGCCGGCACTGTGGCGGTGATCTGCGCCGCCGAGACCTTGGTGCTGGTCGCCGCGATGTTGGCCGGGTCCGTGTCGTTGGCGACCTGTCCACAACCCGTGGCGCTGGACGCGAAGGCGACAAATGGCGTGGCTGTGGTGAACAGCGACGTGACACCGGTCGGCGCGTTGATCGTGATGGTGTTGCCGCCGCCGCTCACGCCGCTCGTGGGCGTCACTGTGGCCGTCGGCGTCAGCACGAACTGCGTGGCGTCGTTGAGCACCGCGCTGGTGCCGACCGTCGTGCCGTTGTAGACACAGACGAAGTAGGGCTTCGGCAGGCTGCCGGTGTTGAGCGTCAGGCCGGACGGCACGGTGAACGACGCCGAGGTGGCGCTCAACTTGGTGGGGTTGGTCGCCGCGACGTTCGGCGCCGTGGTGTTGTACGTGCTGGGGCAGCTGGTGGCCGTGGTGAAGATGGCCCCCACGGTGGCGTTGGCGTTCGAGGTCAGGCCTTTGGCCACCACGGTCGAGCCGACCGGCCCGCCACCCGTAAGGCTGGTGAGCGGTGCGGCCAGGGCGGGCAGCTGGGTGCCGGCCATCGCGGTGACGACGGCACCGGTGACGAGCCCGGCCCCTACCAGCCGAGTTCGCCGTCGTTGCAGGGAGTTACGCATGCGAGGTCCTCCTACGGGTCCCTTGGACCGCGTTGCTTGGATTTAGTGGCTCGGCGCTCGAATGCGCGATGACGAGCCGTCTCGCCGTGAGCGTAACGTGGCTTTTGCAGCCAATAGGGCGAAGTGATTAATTTGAGTGTATTGCGGCTTTGTGTTTAAGCGATTGTTCGGGACCGGGTGATGAAAGCACCGGATTCCCTATAATCGCGACCGTTCGCCTGGCTTTCGGAGGGTGGTCGGCCGGGCTATCGGTGTTTCCATTTCCCTTCCGCAACTTCAGTAACATCTGCTCCGTGCGCGACGTTGTCGTGCGTTAATGAAGTCGCTGTCAGCTTTGGTGCTCGAACAGTGGTTCTGTCGCATTTGAATCATCCGAGCTTCGACCACTCATCGCGAATGATGGCTGCGACTGTCGAGGTATCGGGTTTGCGGTTCGGTGTCGCTGCCAGCGCCACCACGCTGCGGGTCTCGGACGTCCGCCAGCACAGGAGGACCCCGGCTCGTTCCTCGGCGGGGACGTCGGCGCTGAACCGGATCTTGCTGGTGCACCTGGTCCCGCCTTCGACGGGCCTGCCCTCATCCCCGGCGCGAAGCATCTCCGGCCCGCCCGACAGATCCCGTCCGGCGGTCGCGATGCGGATCGTTCCGTTCTTGATCTTCTGTGTCCGGACGTCGGCCGGTGCCGCGGCTCCGGTGCTCAGCGGCCGCATCAGTGCGACCCCGTCGGCCTCGGCTGATCGGCGTGCTTCGGCGATCTCCTTGCGGACATCCTCGGCGGACCTGGCCCGGCCCGGCGTGGGCTCGGGCTCCCTGGCACCCTTCGTGTCCTTCGGTGCCGCCTTTGCTGTGCCCGTGCGGTCCGCCGCCGGGGCCGCCGGAGCCGCCGAGAGCTCCGCCGCGGACGTTGGCTGACTCCCCACGTCCGGCTCAATGGGACGGGCCGCCTCGATCTCCCGGGCGGGTGGGTCGTTATCGCTCATGAGCCACGTGGTGGTCCCGTAGGCTCCGGAACCGAGAATCGCCGCCACGCCGAGCACCCCCGCGATCTGTTTGCTCCGCGGCCACGGGCGATGCCCAGCGGCCGGGTTTCGTCCGGCGCCGGCATCGTCATGCCCGTCGTCGATCATCCTGATCCCCCTTCGAGTCCCGGTTGCGGGTGCCGGTCGAGTAGTGGCTCCGCTACCCATGGTTCCAAGGTGAAAGCCGTGCCGGGCTGAATCAGGTGAGGACAATCCTGAGAGTTTGCCGAGACCGGTACTCGGCCGGGCCGTTGTATCGCCGGCCCGGCGTCCCGGTTCGACTCCTTGTCGGCTTCCGCGTTCCCGAAGTGCGGTGTAGCGCGGATTGCTAATGTTTGGCACGTGAGTGCGGGTGCGCCGAACGAGTCCGGCGTGCTCGGCGCCCGGCGGTTCCGCGTGTCGATTCCACGACTGTGACATCCGCCAGTTCCGCGGTTGAAGATGCTGTGGCCTCCCGGGAAAAACATCGCTGATAAACCTTTGAGGAGATTTCTGTGTTCTATTCCCGTGCCCTGCGAGCGGTCGGTATGGCGGGCATTCTGCTCGTCGCGGCGGCCCCCGCACCGGCGGCCGCATCGACCACTCAGGATGTGGCGTTCGCGCAGGCGGCGCACCAGAACAATCTGGCCGAGGTGGCCGCCGGGAAGGTCGCCTTCAGGAAGTCGAAGGACCCGGTCGTGAAGGAACTGGCCGCCACCTTCATGCGTGACCACATCCGGATGGACGCGGAGCTCGCCCGCACCGCACGGAAGCTCGAGATCCACCTGCCCGCCACGCCCAGCGACGAACAGCAGGCGCTTGTCCGGCGTTATGAGGCAGCCGGCGCGGACACCTTCGACGAGTACTACATCTCCACCCAGCTGGTCGCCCATCGGGAGGCCCACGAGCTGGCCGCCACGCAGGCCGAGAAGGGCGCCGATCCGGCTCTGCGGAACCTCGCCGAGAAGGCCACCGGAGTCATCGACGGGCATCGGGACCTGCTGAGGGCGGCAGCGGTGTCGGAGGGCATGGCGGGATACGTCGAGGCCTCGGGGCGTGCACCGCGTGATTGATCCCCGGGCCACCAGCGGGTGAGCCCATCGCAGAACGAACCCAGTGAAGCTCTTCTCCGGCCTCGTGCCTCCCGGCGCGGGGCCGGATGCTGCTACCCGGCCGCAACCAAGCGAAAGATAAGCGTCCCGGCGCTCCGGCCGATGTTCGTCCCCGACCGCAAGGGGAGGGACTCCGGGGATGAAGGTTCAGCTGCTCCGTTACGCCGCCGGGGCGGTGGCGGCGGGTGCGCTCGCCGCTGTCGGTGTGTATGTGCTGCCGACCGGCACCGCCGCATGGCAGCCGGTCACCTACGGGCTCACCCGAACCGCTGAGGAGCTGGTCCCGGCGACCGTCTCGGTGGCGGCGCCGGCCCGGGTGGTCAGTACCAAGGTCGGCCGCGACGGGAAACCGGTGGTCAGCGTCAAGGAGGCCACCGACCGGGCCGCCACCGCGAAGCTGATCAAGGACGGTCAGCAGGCGGACGGTGCGGTCAGTGTGGAGATCGACACCCCGGTGTACGCGCTGGGCGTACCCACCGGATCGGATCCTTATCGGTCTCAGCAGTGGGACCTCGCCAAGATGCGGGTGGCCGAGGGCTGGCAGAAGTCGACCGGCAGCGGGGTGACCGTCGCCGTCATCGACACGGGTGTGGACTCGTCGCACCCGGACCTGGCGGCGAACGTGCTCCGCGGCTACGACGCGGTCGCGAACCGGGCCGGCGTCATCACCGACGGCAACGGGCACGGTACGCACGTGGCGGGCACCATCGCGGCCGTGACCGGCAACAACGCCGGCGTCTCGGCGGTGGCTCCGGATGCTCGGATCCTGCCGGTCAAGGTGCTCTCCGACAACGGCAGCGGCTACTCGTCGGACACGGCCGAGGGGATCGTCTGGGCCGCCGACAACGGCGCCAAGGTGATCAACATGTCGCTGGGCGGGCCGTCGAGGAGCACGGCGGTCAGCAACGCGATCGCGTACGCGCGCAGCAAGGGCGTCACCGTGGTGGCGGCGGCCGGCAACGAGCGCCAGTCCGGCAGCCCGACCTCGTACCCGGGCGCTGACCAGGGTGTGATCGCGGTTGCCGCGACCACCTCGGCCGACGGTATCGCCTCCTACTCGAACGCCGGCAGCTACGTCGATGTCGCCGCTCCCGGTAGCGGCATTCTCAGCACGTACCCGATGAGGCTCGGAAATGGATATGCCTCGCTGAACGGAACCTCGATGGCCTCGCCGCACGTTGCGGCGGTCGCTGCGCTGCTCAAGGCCTATCAGCCGCTGCTGACGCCGGACCAGATCGAGGCCGCCCTGGAGAAGTCCGCGGTCGACCTCGGCACGAGGGGCTTCGACAGCGACTACGGCAACGGGCGGGTCGACGCCGCCGCGGCACTCACCGTGGTCACGCCGCCGACGACTCCGCCGACCACGGCGCCGACGACTCCGTCCACCGCGCCGACGACTCCGTCCACCGCGCCGCCGACCCCGACCACCGCGCCGACGACGAGCCCGGCTCCGAGCGGCAGCACCCCGGCCGCCCCGAAGCTCACCCCGCTCATCACCACGAACGTGACGACCCGCGAGGTGGCCTACGGAACCAGGGTTTCGGTCACGTTCACCGTCCGGGTCGGCGGCAAGAGCCTCAACCGGAAGCCGGTACGCCTCTGCGTCGCCGAAACCGGCAGCGAGGCCGTCTGCACCGAGACGACGACCGGTGCCACCGGGTCCGTGGTGCTCACGCGCACCGCTACGGCCGGTTTCAAGGTCCACGCCGAGGTCGCCGAGACCGCGACGACGAACGCTGCCAGGTCGGCGACGTCGACGTTCACGGTCCGGGCGAAGGTGACGCTCGCGCGCACCGCCAAGGGCGTGATGACGGTGGCGTTGCTCGGCGCCGCCGGACAGACCGTGCAGGTCCAGCAGTACGCGAACCGCGCCTGGCAGAACGTCGGCGAGTACACCGCGGCGCCGATGACGAGGGTGAGCGGCCTGATCCCCGGGCAGCGATACCGGGTGGTGGTGCCGGACACCGCCGCGATCCTGGGGACGGCAAGCATCCCGATCACCGCTTGAGAGCCGGGACCGCTGCGAGATGGCAAAGGTCGGACACCCGCTCCCCAGCCGCAACCACCGGAAGAATCAACGCCGGACTGACATCGCCGATCTCCTTCCCGAAGACGTACGGGGAGGGACATCAATGGTGAAGGTCAGACTGCTCCGATCCGCTGCTGGCGCGGTGGCGGCAGGCGTGCTCGCGGCGGTCGGTGTCTACGCGCTGCCGACCGGGTCAGCCGGATGGGAGCCGATCACCTACGGCCTGACGCAGGACCCGGGGACGCTGCTGCCGCCCGTCGTCTCGCAGACGCGACCGGCCCGGGTCGTCAGCACCACGGTCGGTGCGGACGGCAAGCCGGTGGTCCGCGTCAAGGAGGCCACCGACCGGGACGTCGCCGTCGAGCTGATCAAGGACGGGCAGCAGGCGGACGGTGCGGTCAGTGTCGAGATCGACGCGCGGGTGCACGCCCTGGGCGCCCCGACCGGGCCGGACCCGCTGCGCTCCCGGCAGTGGAGCCTGGCGACGATGCGGGTGGCCGAGGCCTGGCCGGTGTCGACGGGCGAGGGTGTCATCGTCGCCGTGATCGACACGGGCGTCGACTCGCAACACCCGGACCTGGCGGCGAACGTGCTGAGCGGCTACGACGCGACCACGGACGCACCCGGCGAGAGCACCGACGTGCATGGGCACGGCACCCATGTGGCCGGCACGATCGCGTCGGTGACCGGCAACAACGCCGGCGTCACGGCGGTCGCGCCGGACGTGCGGATCCTGCCGGTGAAGGCACTGTCCGACGACGGCAGCGGCCACATGTCGGACGCCGCCGAGGGCGTCGTCTGGGCAGCCGGTAACGGCGCCCAGGTGATCAACATGTCGCTCGGCGGGCCGGAGCGGAGTGCCGCTCTCAGCAATGCCATCGCCTACGCGCGAAGCATGGGTGTCACCGTGATCGCGGCGGCCGGCAACGAGCGTACGGAGGGGAGCCCGGTCTCGTATCCGGGTGCCGACGAAGGTGTGATCGCGGTGGCGGCGACCACGGCGTCCGACACGGTCGCCTACTACTCCAACGCCGGCGACTACGTGGACGTGGCCGCGCCGGGCAGCGGGATCATCAGCACCTATCCGGTGGCGCGCGGGTCGTACGCCTCGTCCAGCGGCACGTCGATGGCGTCGCCGCACGTCGCGGCCACCGCCGCGCTGCTCAAGGCATACCAGCCGGCGCTGACGCCGGATCAGATCGAGGACGCCCTGGAGCGGTCCGCCGTCGACCTGGGTACTCCCGGCTTCGACATCGACCACGGGTACGGGCGCGTCGACGCTGTCGCCGCGCTGGCCGCGGTCACCCCGGTCATCGAGCCGCCCACGGTCGACCCGACCACGGAGACGCCCACGGCTGAGCCGACGACGGAGGCGCCCACGGTTGACCCGACCACGGAGACGCCTACGGCTGAGCCGACTACGGAGGCGCCCACGGTTGACCCGACGACGGAGACGCCTACGGCTGAGCCGACGACGGAGACGCCTACGGCTGAGCCGACCACGGAGACGCCCACGGCTGACCCGACCACGGAGGCTCCTACGGTTGAGCCGACGACGGCGGTGCCCACGGTTGAGCCCACCACAGCAGTGCCCACGGTTGAGCCCACGACGGCGGCACCCACGGTTGACCCGACGACGGAGGCGCCCATGGTGCCGCCGGTGACGGACGTACCCGTGGCGCGGCCGACCATGGACGTGCCTGCCGCCGCTCCGCCGAGGGAGGCGCCCAACACAGCCCCGACGACGGCCCCCACCATGGGTGCCCCCACCACGAGCGCGCCGGCCACCGCTCCGACGGCCGGCCCCACGGTCGGGCCGACGGTGAACCCGACGCCGACCAGCACCCCCGCGCCGATGCTCAACCCGGTGGTCACCGCGAACGTGCGGAACTTGGAGGTGACCTACGGGACGAGAACGTCGGTCCGGTTCGCCGTCCGGGTGTCCGGCGTGGCCGCGGCTCGCCAGCCGGTTCGGATCTGCGTGTCCACGGGTGGCGCTCCGGTCACCTGCACCACCGCCATGACCGGTGCCGACGGTGCCGTGACGGTGTGGCGTACCGCGACCGCCGGGTTCCGGGTCCACGCCGAGGTCGCCGCCACCCGGACCACCAACGGCGCGACGTCGACGGTCGCGACGTTCACGGTGCGGGCGAAGGTCGCCGTCAAACGGACCGCCAAGGGCGCGATCACCGTGAAGCTGACCGGCGCCACCGGGCAGACCGTGCGGGTCCAGCGGTATGTGAACCACACCTGGCGAACCGTCCACTCGGTCAAGGCCAAGCCTGAGATGACGGTACGGGGACTCATCCGTGGCCAGCGCTACCGGGTGGTCGTGCCGGACACCGCCACGGTCCTGGGGGTGACCGGCACCGCGATCACCGCTTGAGAAGTCCGTAATCGCTGCTCCGGATCGGCAACGGTCGGACACCCGTGGTCACAACCCTCCCCCTCGAATCTATTGGCAGGTCGTTCGAGGGGGAGGAACACATTTTGAAGAAGGTCCAGATCCGCCAGTTCGCGTTCGGTGCCGTCGCCGCGGGGGCGCTCGCCGCCGTCGGTGTGTTCGCTCTCCCGTCGGGCAGCGCGGACTGGGCGCCGGTGAGCTACGGGCTGACCACGTCGCCGGAGCACATCGTTCCGGCGACTGTTTCCGAGGCCGCGCCGGCGCGGGTCGTGTCGACGACGATCGGCGAGGACGGCCGGCCGGTCGTCACCGTCAAGGAGGCCACCGACAAGGCTTCCGCGGTCAAGCTGGTCGAGGACGCGCAGCAGGCGAAGAACGCGGTCGGCGTCGAGATGGACGCCAAGGTGTACGCGATCGGCGTGCCCACCGGTTCGGACCCGAGCCGTTCGCAGCAGTGGGCGCTCGACAAGATCCGTACGGGGGAGGCCTGGCAGCGCTCGACCGGTGCCGGCGTGAAGGTCGCCGTCATCGACAGCGGTGTCGACGCCACGCACCCGGACCTGCAGAGCAACGTGCTCAGCGGCTTCGACGCGATCACCGACCGGGCCGGCAGCACCACCGACCGGCACGGGCACGGCACCCACGTGGCCGGCACCATCGCGGCGGTGACCGGCAACAACGTCGGTGTCACGGCGGTCGCGCCGGATGTCAAGATCTTGCCGGTGAAGGTGCTGTCGGACAGCGGTTCCGGCAACATGTCGGACACCGCCCAGGGCATCATCTGGGCCGCCGACAACGGCGCGCAGGTCATCAACATGTCGCTCGGTTCGACCACCAAGGTCGCCGCGGTGACGAACGCGATCTCGTACGCCAGGAGCAAGGGTGTCACGGTGATCGCCGCGGTCGGCAACGACCGTGAGAAGGGCAGCCCCACGTCGTACCCGGCCGCGGACGCCGGTGTCATCGGCGTCGCCGCGACCGACTCCAGCGACCGGATCGGGCACTACTCGACGGCCGGCAACTACGTCGACGTCGCCGCGCCCGGCACGAATATCCTGAGCACCTACCCGGGTGGCCAGTACAAGACGATGATGGGCACCTCGATGGCGGCGCCGCACGTCGCCGCGGTGGCCGCGCTGCTCAAGAGCTACCAGGGCGCGCTGACGCCGGACCAGATCGAGGCCGCCCTGAAGAACTCGGCGATCGACCTGGGCCAGCCCGGCTTCGACAACGACTTCGGCTACGGCCGGATCGACGCGGTGTCCGCCCTGAACGCGGTCGCCCCGGCCACCACCGCGCCGACCACGCCGCCGACCAAGGCTCCGACGACGCCGCCCACCACGGCGCCGACGAAGGCCCCGACCACCGCGCCGACGACCAGCGCACCCGTGACGACCCCGCCGACGACGGCTCCCAGCCAGCCCGGCACCACGGTCAAGCCGGTGATCACCGCGAACGTCACCGGTGCCGAGGTCGTCTACGGCACGACGGTCAGCACGACGTTCACGGTCACGGCCGGCGGACAGGCGTGGGCGGGCAAGCCGGTGCAGGTCTGTGTCGCCGAGGGCGGCGCCGGATTCTCCTGCACCGACACCACCACCAGCACCTTCGGCACCGTGCAGGTGAACCGCACCGCCAAGGCGTACTTCAAGGTCGTCGTGACGGCCACGGCCACCCCGGCAAGCGAGGCTGTCACCTCGACGCCGGTCAGCTACCGGGTGTGGGCCTCCGCAACTCTCGTCAAGACCGGCTACGGCCAGGTGGAGGCGACCCTCGTCGGTGCGGCCGGACGGGCCACCCAGATCCAGCAGTGGGCCGACGGCGCATGGCGGACCGTCGGTGCCTACACCGCCTCGGTGTCGCCGATGAAGGTCTCGCTGACCGGTCTGCGGCCCGGCCAGACGTACCGCGTCGTCGTCCCGGCCAGCGCCACGGTCATGGGCTTCACCAGCGCGTCGATCACCGCCTGACGCAGGCAACCGACGGGCCCGGCCGGCTCACTCCAGCCGGGCCCACTCCTGGGTGATCACATCGGCACACTCGGCGGCGAGGGATTCTTCCCTCGCCGCCGAAGTCATGGTGATCACACTGCGGGATTCCGACATCCGCCAGCACATCATGGTGGCCGGCCGGTCCAGCGGCACCTCGGGCTGGGACCTGAGTTCGGAGGTGCAGCGCACCCCGTTGCCGGCCGGCTCACCCGCGTCCCCGGGGAGCAGCATCTCGCGCTCGCCGGACAGGTCACGGCGTGCGGTGACCACCCGGATGGTGCCGTCGCCGAAGGGCCGGTCCGCCACGTAGGTGCGCTGACTGATGCCGAGCCGTTCCCGCAGGTCGGCGATGGCGTCCGAGGCGCGGGCCTCGGCTGCCGGGTCCGGGCTCGCCGGACGGCTCGCCTCGGCCGATACCACCGGGCTGCGTTCCACCGGTGCGGCATGCTTCGTGATTCTGGGCGTACGGGGGACCGGCTGCTCCGGCTCCTCGAAAGCGTGCGCGTCCGCTTCCGGCGACTGCGGCGCCAGCGCGGCCGGTTCGGGAACGCTCGGCTGCTCCTCGTTCATCAGCTGGGTCACCAGGAAACCGGCACCGGCAAGTACCGCCGCGGCGCCGGCGATCCCGACCACCGCCTGCTTGCGGCGCAGTGCCGACCGCTGCGGGGTGGCCGCGGCCGTGGACGCGTACAGGCCGCCCCCGGGTTCCGGATGGTCCTGCTCGTCGTAGGCCATGTCACCGTCCTCGCCCACTCGGGTCGGTCCCCTCGCCCGTGTTTCCCGCCGGATTGCCATCGGGCCACCAACCCACGCCCGGGTCGGTTTCTCGGCCCATGTTTCCAAAGAGCGGTACATATCGGGCGGGAATCCCTGTCTCGGTCAGGATGACGGGTGTCGGTGTGCCGTCACCGCGGGGCCGGCCGTCGTATCGCCGGTCCTCTCCGATGTCGGTCTCGCCGGTACCCTGCCCGAGCGCGCGGAGCCCGGAGACCCTGCGTGGTCGGCTCGGAACGACCGGTGCCGATGGCCCGGACGGGCGTCACCCGGACAAGCGAGCGACACCGCGAGGCAGTTGACCGCCGCACGATGCGCGCGCAAGGTGTGGTGAACGTGGGTGCGATGGCGGGCGGACCCCGGATGCAGCCGTTCCTCGTGCCCGCGCCGAAGAGAGCGGCCACGTGCATGACCGGGATCGGTGATCAGACGGAACACAGCCCCGCCCGGCCGTCCTGGGACTGCCTGTCATGTGGCCGGCCGTGGCCGTGCGACCCGGCGCGTGAGGAGCTGGCCGGCGCGTACGGCCGGCTGGATCTGGCCATGCACATGTGGAACCACCTCGAGGAGGCCGCCCGGGACATGCCCCGGACGCCCACCTCGGAGCTGTTCGACCGCTTCCTCCGCTGGACCGGCTGACCGGTCTCGCCCGGCCACCCGCCCGGGCCTGGTGGCGGGGCCCGGTCTTCGCGCTGCCGGTCAGCGGAGGCCGGCCACCGCCGCGTCGGTTCCGCCGCGCCAGATGATCCCCGCCTCCCGGAAGCCGGCCGTCCGCAGCGCCTCGACGTGCCAGGACGCGCGCGGCAGCCACTCCTGGCTGTGCCGCGCGGACGGATAGATCCGCTCCCGTTCGACGGCCTTCGGCGCGAGCTGCTCGTCGGCCGCGGCGAGCGCCCACCACTGTGTCCAGGAGGTGGCGGCGCCGGACGCGTACGCCGCCTCACGCCTGGCCCGGCCGTGGTCGCGAAGCTTGCCGGAGAGCTCCGGCAGGCCCTCCTCCGCCATCTCGTCCGCGTTCACGAAGATGCCGCCCGGACGCAGTACCTGCAGGATCTCGGCGTACAGCGCGCTCACCCGGTCAGCCGGCAGCCAGTGCAGCGCCGTAGCGGTCAGCACCGCGTCGAACGGCTCGCCCGGCAGCTTGGCCCGCCACCCGGGGTCGCTCAGATCGGCGTCGACGATCGTTGCCCGGTCCAGCAATGTGGACTCGGCGATCGTGAGCAGCACCGGGTCCTGATCGAGCACCGTGACCCGCGCGGCGGGGAAACGGGCCAGCGTACGCAGTGAGATCGTGCCCGTCCCGCCGGCCAGGTCGAGCAGCCTCGGTGGCTCGCCCCCGGTGACCGCGGCGACGGTGTCGAGCATCGCCGCGAACCGGTGCTCCCGGTCCGGCATGAACGCCTCCTGCTGGCGGTCCCAACTGGTCTGCCACGTCCAGGGGTTCTTCAGGTAAGCACTCATAGGCTTCACGCTACTTACATCAGGTGTTCCGATCAAGCCTCCGCCGCCTTCTCGGCGAAGGCCCGGAGATCACGTCGTTCGATCGCCGCGGCCATCAGACCGGGAAACATGTCAGGGGTGCAGGTGAACGCCGGGACACCGAGTGCCGCCAGTGCCGCCGCGTTCTCGTGGTCGTAAGCCGGCGCGCCCTCGTCGGAGAGCGCCAGCAGCACCACCACCTGCACGCCGGCGGCCGTCATCTCCGCCACCCGGCGCAGCATCTCCTCCCGGACGCCTCCCTCGTACAGGTCGCTGATCAGCACGAAGATGCTGTCCCGGGGCCGGGTGATCAGCTGCTGGGAGTACGCGAGCGCCCGGTTGATGTCGGTGCCGCCGCCGAGCTGGGTGCCGAACAGCACCTCCACCGGGTCGGCCAGCTGATCGGTCAGGTCCACCACCGCGGTGTCGAAGACCACCAGCGACGTGCGCAGCGACCGCATCGACGCCAGTACCGCCGCGAACACCCCGGAGAACACCACCGACGCCGCCATCGAACCCGACTGGTCGACGCAGAGCACCACGTCCCGTTGCACCGCGGAGCTGCGGCGGCCGTACCCGATCAGGCGCTCCGGGATCACCGTCCGATGCTCGGCCAGGTAGTGCTTGAGGTTCGCCCGGATGGTCCGGTCCCAGTCGATGTCGGCGTGCCGTGGCCGGCTGATCCGGGCCGCCCGGTTCAGCGCGCCGGTCACCGCGGCGCGGGTCTGTTGCGCGATACGCCGCTCCAGTTCCTCCACGACGGTACGGACCACCTGCCGCGCCGCCTCGCGGGTGGCGTCGGGCATCACGCGGTTCAGCGACAGCAGCGTGCCGACCAGATGGACGTCGGGTTCCACGGCGGCGAGCATCTCCGGTTCGAGCAGCAGCCGGGTCAGATCGAGGCGCTCGATCGCGTCCGCCTGCATGACCTGGACCACGGTGCTGGGAAAGTACTCCCGGATGTCGCCGAGCCAGCGCGCCACCTTCGGCGCCGAGGAACCCAGTCCCGCCGACCGTTTCGCGGGCCGCTCGTCCGCGGTCCCGGTGTCGTAGAGCGCGGCCATCGCGGCGTCCATCGCCCCGTCGTGGCCTTCGGCCTTGCCGAGCGACTCGTCCGCCGCCCCGCCGAGCACGAGCCGCCACCGTCGCAGCCGGTCCCCACCCACGTCCTCACTCATGCCCACCCGTCCTCCCGCCGTGGTGATCTGCGCCCGTATGCAAGCCCTGCCTCACCACGCTGCCGTCCGTTTCGCCATGTGTGGTGAGGTGCGGCTGGGCCGGGCCGCGGGTCACCACGCTGTCTCGTCGGATGTCAGGCGGCGGCCGAGCAGTGCGCCGAGTGTCGGCAGCGGAGCGGCGGCACGGTTGGCATCGATCGCGGCGGCGGTGCCGGTGGGCTCGGCCCGGCCGCCGGCGACCCGTTCGCCGATGGCCCGCCGTTCCCCGGCGTCGAACCCGCCGAACGTCCGCCGCAACAGCGGCAGCACACTGTCGAACGCGTCCGCCGGGATGTCCGCCAGCCAGTCGTCGACAAGCGACAACAGCGACTCGTCATGAACCAGCAGCAGCCCGCCGCCGGAGAGGAACCCCTCCACCCAGGCGGCCGCGTGCGCCGGTGGGGTGCCCACGGTCAGCGGCAGCCGGAGCCGGCGCCGCACCTCGGCCCCGTCCAGCCGGCCGGCATCGAGCAGCAGCCGGGTCAGCCGTCCCGCCGGGAGACCGTGCAGTCCGGGCCGGGTGGCAAGCGACCCGATCGTGGCGAGCCAGCGTTCCCGCAACGACTCGTCGGCGAGCAGGCCGACCGCCCGGTGCACCCCGTCCATGCCGTCGCGCAACTGCCGCGCGGCCTCGTCGGAGAGCGATCCGGCCGCCGACGGCAGCGCCGCGCAGACCCGGTCGAGCAGGCTCGCCGTCACGGTTGCCAGCCCGGTCACGTCGGTCTTGCGCACGTCGCCGTACCGCAGGGTGCGGGCCAGTGCCGGAATCGCCGCCATCAGATGATGCACATCGGCGTCGAGCGCGGCGCGGGTGTCGAGCGCGGCGAGCACCGGTGGGTACGCCTCCGCCAGATCAGCGAGCAGGCACACCTCCACCAGCTCGGTGACCTCGGCAAGCGTTGCCGCCTCCAGGGCCCGGCGGGCCACCCGGGCGGTGGCGGCCGACGCCACGGTCGTACCCCACATGCTGCCCTCGACCAGCCGGACGGCGAACTCCGGCTGCCACACCAGACGCCACTCCTCCCGGAAAGTTCCCGCTCCGCGCCGGGTCGTGGCCCGCTGACCCCACGGCACGGCCAGGACGCCGAGCCGGTGCAGCAGACGGCTGCGCCGCAGATCGTTCTCCTGCCGCAGATCGAGGTCGAGGTCGCGTTCGGTGGCGGCCGGCTTGAGGCGCAGCGACCGCTGCTGCGCGGTCAGGTCACGGACCAGCGGTACGGCCGGCATGTCGTCCGGCACGGCGCCGAGGCGCTCGCCGATCACCAGCCGGCGGGCGATCAGTTCCGACCGCAGCGGCTCACCGTCACACATCACCGCGTCCGCGGCCTCGGTCACCTCGGCCAGCCCGGCGAGCGGACGCCCGCGGAGGGTGGCCAGGGCCTCGGCGAGACGCGCGGCCTCGATCACATGAGCCGACGACGTGGGTACGCCCTCGGCGCGCAACACCCCGGCCGCGTCCACCAGCCAGCGGACCACCACGTCGTCGCCGGTCGTGAACAGATGGTGGTACCAGCCCGGCGACCGGACCCCCGCGCCGTAACCGGACCAGGAGGCGAGCCGTCCGTACGTCCACGGCACCCAGGTGAACGCCACCTTTCCCTTCGGCCGGCCCTTGAGCAGCGCGGTGTCGTCCTTGACCGGCACCTTCCGGGTCAGCGCGGGCACGTGCCAGGCCCCGCAGACCACGGCGATCTCCTCGTGCCGGCGCCGTTCCTCCCGCAACACCGACCGCATGTACGCCTCGCGCAGCAGGTCGTCCGGATCCTCCGGCGACGTGTCCCGGATCGCCGTCATCGCCTCGGCGATCGCCTCGAACACCGGCACGCCGCGATGCTCGACCACGTCCTCCCACCAGCGCTCCGGATCGTCGTAGCCGGCCGCCGCGGCGAGTTCCCGGATCGGGTCGACGGGCCGCGCGGGCTGCGGGTCGCCGGCCCTGCCGGACTCGGCGACATCCGGTACGGCCGTGTCCGTGTCCGCCGTGTCGGCGTCCGTCGTGTCCGCGTCGGCCGTGTCCGTGTCCGTCGTGTTCGTGTCCGCGTCGGCCGTGTCCGTCGCGGCCGGGACCGCAGGCAGCGCGGCCCCGCCCAGGTCACCGGCGGTGGGGGCGGGCACGGCCGGCGTGCCCGGAGCGACACGGTAGGCGTACGGCAGATCGAAGAACCGCACGCGGACGCCACGCCGGACCGCCCACCGGATCGCCTGCCATTCCGGTGAGAAGACCGCGAACGGCCAGAAGGCGGCCTTCCCCGGATCGTCCAGGCCATAGCCGAGCAGCGCCACCGGTGGCTCGAGTCCGCCGTCGGCCGCCCAGCGGACCAGGTCGTCGGCCTCCGGCGGCCCCTCGATCAGTAGCACGTCCGGCGGGTGGGCCTCGAGCTCGCGCACCACGGCACGTGCCGAACCCGGCCCGTGGTGCCGGACGCCGTAGATCCGCTCAGGCATCACGCGCGGCCCGGTAGAAGTCGAGCCACCCGGACCGCTCCCGCACCACCGTCTCCAGATACTCCCGCCAGACGACTCCGTCGGACACCGGATCCTTGATCACCGCGCCGACGATGCCGGACGCCATGTCGCCGGGGTGCAGCGTGCCGTCGCCGAAGTGGGCGGCCAGCGCCATCCCGTTCGTCACCACCGAGATCGCTTCGGCGGTCGACAACGTCCCGGTCGGCGACTTCAGCTTGGTACGCCCGTCCTCGGTCATCCCGGAACGCAGCTCCCGGAAGACCGTCACCACCCGGCGGATCTCCTCCAACGCGGCCGGCACCTCCGGAAGCTCCAGAGCCCGGCCGAGCTGGGCCACCCGCCGTGCCACGATCTCCACCTCGTCGTCGGCGCTGGCCGGCATCGGCAGCACCACCGTGTTGAACCGGCGGCGCAGCGCGCTGGACAGTTCGTTGACGCCGCGGTCCCGGTCGTTGGCCGTGGCGATCAGGTTGAACCCGCGCTGCGCCTGGACCTCGGTGTTCAGCTCCGGCACCGGCAGCGTCTTCTCGGACAGGATGGTGATCAGCGCGTCCTGCACGTCGGACGGCACCCGGGTCAGCTCCTCGAGGCGAGCGATCGACCCGGTCCGCATGGCCCGCATGACCGGGCTCGGCACCAGCGCCGCGTCGGTCGGGCCCTCGGCGAGCAGCCGCGCGTAGTTCCACCCGTAGCGGATGGCCTCCTCGGCGGTGCCGGCCGTGCCCTGGACGAGCAGTGTCGAGTCGCCCGAGATCGCCGCCGCGAGATGTTCCGACACCCACGTCTTGGCGGTGCCGGGCACGCCGAGCAGCAGCAGGGCCCGGTCGGTGGCCAGGGTGGAGACGGCCACCTCCATGAGGCGCCGCGGTCCCACGTACTTCGGGGTGATCTTTGCGCCGTCGCCGAGCAGATAGGTGACCACGGCCTGTGGCGACATCCGCCAGCCCGGCGGCCGGGGCCGGTCGTCGGCGGCGGCGAGCAGGGCCAGTTCCTCGGAGTACTGGTCCTCGGCATGCGGGCGCAGAGCGGTCACTGAAGCTCCTGAAGCATCTCGAGTCGGAAAATCAGGGTGCGGGCCAGTTCGGCCACCGGCCGTACCCGCGAGGGATCGACGATCTGGTCCAGCCGGGTGGCCAGGCGCCCGGCCAGGTCGGCGTACTCCGGCGGCATGGCGAGCCCGGCCGCCCGGCAGAGCTCGCTCAGCTGCCAGGTGTGCCGATCGGTCCGTGCACGCTGTTCCACCGTTTCCAGGACGGCCACCGACAGCCCGTCCGGCCACGGCCCGGGATGCAGCGACAGGAGCCGTTGCGCGGATCCGTCCTCGGTGCGCAGTGCCTCGGCGGCGAGCCGGGCCAGCCGGTCCGGCGGCAGCACCAGGTGCAGGTCCCACCGGACCGCCTCGCGCAGCACCCCGGCGTCCGCGGCCAGCAACGTCGTCGCCCACCCGGCGTCGCGCTGCACCACCGCGGCCTTGGCCCAGCCGTGCAGCAACGGGTTCGCCCAGTCGTGCCCGCGAGCCACGGTGAGCCAGCCGGCCGGGTCGAGGCCCGCCCACGTGTCCAGCGGAGTACCGGCGACCACCTCCTCCAGCAGCCACGCCCCCGCACCGACCCCGCGGACCGGCACCGCACCGACCCCGTCGCGGCTCAGGTCACGGTCGAGTTCGGCGGGCGGGTCGACGGTCAGCCGGTCGTCCTCGAGACGCACCGCGGCCCGTGCCCGGGCAGCCATCCGCCGGCCCAGCGCCGCTCCCGGCAGATGACGCAGCAGATCGAGCGAAGCCTCGCGAACCTCCTTACGGCGGTCGTCGAGGGCACGTTCCAGCAGCGGTTCGTCGCGTAGTGACAGGCCCGGCCCGAAAGCGGCGAGGAACCTGGCACGGGTCTCCCAGGACTCTTCGGCCCAGGTGCTCTCCACCAGCTCGCGGGCCGGCTCGGGGTCGCTGCCGCGCAGCGCCGACAGGTGTCCGAGCCGCTCGGCCGTGGTCGCGGTCGCCCAGTCAGCGGCGAGCACCGGCGCGGCCTCGTCGAGCAGCCAGCGCCAGTCGGCCCGCTGCCCGGCCAGCCAGGCGCCGCGCCGCCCGGACACCCGGGCCATGCCGGCTCGCAGCGACGTGTTGCGGCGACCCGCCTCGAGCAGATCCGGGAGGATCGCCGGCGGCACGATCCCCCCGCGGGCCACCGCCGCGGCCAGCCACTGGGTGAGCAGCTCCTGCTCGTGATGGCCGCCGCCGGGTGCCCCGCCACCGAGAATCCGTGCCAGCCGTGCCGACGCGGCCACCGGCAGGGGAGCGTCGGTCTCCGCGGGGGCGGGCGCAACCGGTACGTGCCCCGTCTCCGGCTCCACCCCCGCCCGCCGGCAGGTGAGGGCGACTGCCGCCGCCTCCAGCAGAGCAGCCGCTGGCCCGTCCGCCCCGGCCGTGGACGCAGCCGGCAGCTGCTCCCGGACGGCCGGCGGCGGGCCGGGATCAAGGCCGGCCGGCGGCGGGCCCGCGGGATCGGAGTCGACCGGTGGCGGCGGCCCGCCGGGATCGATGCCGACCGTCAGGGGGCCGACCCGCACCGTATGGCCCGACCATGGGCGGCGGCCGGTGCCGACCAGTGCGGCCGTCAGCAACTCGGGCGGCAACTCGGCCATGCGGTGGGCCGAGTCCGGCGCCGGCGGCGCGGTGGGGACGAACACGCCGTCCACCCAGGCGGCGAGCGGCCGCAACCCGCGCGGTGACCACTCCGCCGCGACGGTAACCGGTGCCGCCCCCGCTGCCGCGAGCAGCCACCACGGCTCCCGGTGTCCCGGCGCGAGCGGCAGGGCGGCACCCTCGCCGTCGACCAGGTGACCGCCGGACGTCGGCCGGACATCGGAAAGGAGCATCGGAGCGTCGTACCGCCAGGGTTCGGCGGCCAGCAGCGACGCCCACCCGGACAGACCCGCCCGGATCGGCCCGGCACCGTCCGGCGAGCCGAACGGCTCGGCCGCCGAGAGGCGCTCGGCGACGAGCGCCCGCAGCGGCGCCGCGCCCGGATAGAAGCAGAGGTCACCGCGGAATTCGGTGCCCGGCACCAGGTCGGCGGCGAGCGGCTGGCCGGGCGCCGCGAACGACAGCACCAGCGCGAACCGGCCGGACCCGGAACCGTGCAGCCACGTGCGGCGGCTGGTCAGGGCCCCATCGTCGGTCTCCACCTGGCCGAGGACCTGCCATCGGTCGGTGACGCGTGGGCCGGCCAGCACGTCCTCGGTCGCCGTCGGGAAGCCGATGCGCGAGCGGACGGTCGCGGCCAGCGCCGGATCGAGCGAGCCGAGGCGTGAGTGGCCGGCGACCAGAAGCCGTAGCAACGCCAGCTCGCCGAGCAGCCGGTCGGCCCATTGCGGGCCGACACCGGCGAAGCCGCCGAGCCGCCGGACCGCGTTGGCGGCACCGGGCGCCTGAGCGTCGACGAGCCGCGCGGCCATCGCCTCGAACGGCTGCGGACCGGACCGTGCCGCCCCGGCCAGCCCCTGCTCGACCTGGTCGTCGAGCCATCGCCGTAGCTCGGCCATGCCCCCGGCGACCCGATCGGCGCGGCCCTGAGCGCGTTTCGCCGCGGCCACCGGGTCGGGGGCGGCGGAGGATTTCGGCCGGGACCGGGCGGTCTGCCATTTCGTGGCGAACTCCGGTGCCGGAAAGTCACCCGAGCCGGCCTCGGCCCAGTGCAACAGCAGGCCGAGAACGTGTTTGCAAGGGATCTTGCGACTCGGGCAGGAGCATTTGAACGCAGGTCCGGCCAGGTCGGCGGCGACCTGGTAGCCCCGGCAGAGTCCCCAGAGGATGTCGCCGGTCATGCCGGTGGCGGCGAACTGGCCGGCGACGCCGCGCGCGTTGCGCAGCGAGGCGGGGTCGGGCGCGAGAGCCTCGGCCTGAGCGGCGGACCATCGTTCAACGGGCACGCAACGACCCTAGGCCCCGGGTACGACGTTTTCCGTCGCGGCGAGGCGGCACACCGAAGGCATGCGGGTGATCGTGTTCGGTGCGACCGGGATGGTCGGCCAGGGCGTGCTCCGCGCGGGTCTCCTATGACCTCCCGATGGCCGCGGCCCGGGCCCTCGCCCCGCTGAACCCCGACCTGACCTTCGTCTACATCTCCGGCGAGGGCACCGACGGGAATGTTGCCCGTACGGTTACGCGTGCCGCTCCAGGTTCATCCAGCCCACGCACGGCGTCCGGTCAAAGACCGGCTGGTACGACACCGCCTACCCGATTCTCGCGCCGCTCGTGGCGGTTACCGGGACCGGGTGGTGACGACGGCGGACATGCATTGATCCGCCGGTCGTCTGCCCCCACACGACCGCTCCGAAGGCGAGCGTCATCCCGGCCAGCTGCACCGGTGTCAGCGACTGGCCGAGGGCCGCCCAGCCGACCACGGTCGCGGTGAGCGGTGCGAACAGGCTGAGCAGCGAGACGCGGGAGGCCGGCAGGAGTTCCAGTCCGCGGAACCAGAGGGTGTAGGCCAGTGCCGTCCCGATCAGGGACAGATAGGCGTACCCGGAGATGTTGGCCGGCGACAGTGCGGGCGGCGGGCCCTCGACCAGCAGGGTGACCGGGACCAGCAGCAGGCCGCCCATGGTGAGCTGCCAGCCGGTCACGGTCAGCAGCGAGACACCGGGCCGGCCCCAGCGCTTGGTGAGTACCAGGCCGAGTGCCATCGACGCGGCACCGGCCAGGCCGGCGACAACCCCGACGGGGTCGAGGCCCGCGGTCGCGGTCAGCACGGCGAGGGCGACGCCCGTCACACCCATCAAACCCGCGATGAGCGTACGCAGGGGCACGCGCTCACCCAGCAGCGCCACGCTCAGTCCCGCCACCAGCAGTGGCTGCACGGCGCCGAGCACCGCCGCCATCCCGCTGGGCAGCCGGTAGGCCGTCACGAAGAGCAGGGCGAAGAAGATGCCGATGTTGAGTGCTCCGAGCACCGCCGACCGCCACCACCAGGCGCCGTGCGGCAGCCGGCGGGTGATGGCGAGCAGTGCCAGCCCGGCCGGCAGGGCCCGCAGCATGCCGCTGAGCAGTGGCCGCTCCGGCGGGAGGAACTCGGTGGTCACCGCATAGGTCGTGCCCCACAGCACCGGCGTGATCGCGGTGACCAGCAGAACTCGCATCGGGACCAACTCCCTCGACGGAAAGTATCTCGATGTAAAGATAAACTTTGTCGAGAAGCTTGTCACCAAGAGAATGGGATACGTGACAGACGACATCGATCGGATCCTCGCCCAGTGGGCAGCCGAGCGGCCCGACCTCGACACCGAGGCCATGGGCGTCTTCGGCCGTATCTTCCGCCTGGCCCGGCTCGCCGGCGACGCCACCGAACGTGCCTACGCGATGTTCGGCATCGCCCGCGCCGACTTCGACGTCATCGCCACGCTGCGACGCTCCGGCGAGCCGTTCCAGCTGTCGCCGGGAGCGCTGGCCGCCTCCATGATGCTCAGTACCGGCGGCACCACCGCCCGGCTGGACCGGTTGGAGAAGGCCGGTCTCGTCGCCCGTTCCCCGGATCCCGACGACCGCCGGGGCATCCTGGTCCGCCTCACCCCGAAGGGTCACGCTCTGGCCGACGAGGCCGTGACCGCCGGCCTGGCCGAACAGCAGCGTCTTCTCTCCCGGCTCTCGCCGGAGCAGGCTTCCCAGCTCACCGCCCTGCTAAGAGAACTGCTCGACGGAGTGTGAGGCCGGCACGCGCTCGGCGGGCCAGGGTTGGGGCGGGGGAGTGCCGTCCCCGAACGGGCGCCCGCCGAGCACGTCACGCCCGTGCGGGATCAGCCAGCCGGACAGGTCGGGACCGGCCGGGACGACGCCACTGGGATTGATGTCCCGGTGCACCTCGTAGTAGTGCCGTTTGATGTGCACGAAGTCGACGGTGTCGCCGAAGCCGGGTGTCTGGAACAGATCCCGCGCGTAGGCCCACAGCACCGGCATCTCGGACAGCTTGTTCCGGTTGCACTTGAAGTGGCCGTGATAGACGGCGTCGAACCGCACCAGCGTCGTGAACAACCGCACGTCCGCCTCGGTGATCGTGTCACCGACCAGGTAACGCTGCCGCTCCAGCCGCTCCGACAGCTCGTCCAGGCGGGCGAACAACCGCTGATAGGCCTTCTCGTACGCCTCCTGCGTGCCCGCGAACCCGGCCCGGTAGACGCCGTTGTTCACGTCCTTGAAGACGCCCTCGTTCACCTCGTCGATCTGCTCGCGCAACGCCTCCGGGTACAACTCCGGCGCGCCGGGCCGGTGGAATTGCCGCCACTCGGTGGACAGGTCCAGGGTGATCTGCGCGAAGTCGTTGGTCACCACCTCGCCGGTGGGCACGTCCACGATTGCCGGGACGGTGATCCCCTTGTCGTAGTCGGGGTAGCGGGCCAGGAACGCGTCCCGCAGCCGCTCGATCCCGAGCACCGGATCGCGGCCGCCCGGATCCAGGTCGAAAGTCCAGCTCCGCTCGTCATGGGTCGGCCCGGCGACGCCCATCGACAGGGCGTCCTCCAGGCCGAGCAGCCGCCGTACGATGATCGCGCGGTTGGCCCAGGGACACGCCCGTGCCACCACCAGTCGGTAGCGGCCCGCCTCCACCGGAAATCCGTCCCGCCCGTCGGCGGTGACGCGGGTGGCGATGTACCGCTGGTCGCGGGTGAACTCACCGGTCGGATTCACGTAGGCCATACCCTCATCCTTCCCAGCTTTGGCTCCGGTTCACCCTCGAATCAATGAGACCGCCGGTTCGTCCGCATGGGGGAGAAGGGGCGGTCCGGCGGGTGAACGCCGACGGGCCCTTGCGCCGGTGGAGGGGTGGGGCGAGGCATCCCCCCGTGTGCGATGCCTCGCCCCGCTCGTGAGGGCGGCCACGCGGGCACCGTCCAGTCCGTAGGGCGCACACGCTCGCGGTCCGGTGGCGGTGGCCCGGTCGCCCCGGCTGTCGCCTTTATAGCACGAAGGGAAAGCGCTTCCCGACCAATTGCGGGAGCGGCCCCAGTGGTTGACGGCCGCTGGTCATGGCCAGAACGATGCCGATGTCACACGCTCGGATCTACACGGACAGGTCACCCGGTCGAGGGCCCGAAAACCGCAGATCCCCCGGCTGGCCCGGACCGTTGTCTGAGGCCGGTTGAGGCAGCGGTGGTGTCCAGCTGGGGGTAGGCCTTACCTTCCTCGAACAATCGGGGCAGCCGGTCGGCGGCATGATGGAGCGGTGACGGACGCGGGAAAGGGACTCGTCCTGGTGGTCGAGGACGAGCGGCCGATCGCTGACCTGGTCCGGCTCTACCTGAGCCGCGAGGGCTTCGGGGTGCAGGTCGAGCACGACGGAACGGCCGGCCTGGACGCGGCCCGCCGGCTGCGTCCGGTCGCGTGCATCCTGGACATCGCCGTGCCGGGGATGGACGGTACCGACATCTGCCGCCGGCTGCGTGCCGACGGGGACTGGACTCCGGTGATCTTCCTGACCGCGCGGGACGACGAGATCGACCGGATCGTCGGGCTCGAGCTGGGCGGCGACGACTACGTGACCAAACCGTTCAGCCCGCGTGAGCTGGTGACGCGGGTCAAGGCGCTGCTGCGCCGCTCGGCCGTCGTCGCCGAGACCGATCGGGTACGCGTCCTCGGCCCCCTGGTCCTCGATCCGGGCCGGCGGTCCGTCACTGTGGCCGGTCACCCGCTGACCTTGACGGCGACCGAGTTCGATCTGCTCGCGCACCTGCTGGGCCGTCCGGGACGAGTGTTCACCAGGGAGGAGTTGCTGGCCGCGGTCTGGGGCTACGCCTCGCACGCCGGTACTCGTACCGTCGACGTGCACGTGGCGCAGGTGCGCGCCAAGCTCGGTCCGGCCGCCGGCCTCGTCCGCACCGTGCGCGGGGTCGGGTACACGGCGGATGCGTGACTTCTTACGTACGCTGACCGGCCGCGCCGTCCTGGTGACGGTGGCCACCGCGGTGGTCGCCGTGATCGTCACCGCCATGGTGGCCGTACCGATCGCGGTCACCTCGGTGAACACGCAGATCCGCGCCGAGCTGATGGACAAGACGGTCCTCGCGGTGGAGCTGCTCACCGATGAGCGTCCGGCGGCCCGCAGGCGGATCGCTGAGCGCCTGCGCGCCGAGGACGTCGAGATCTACGTGATCAGGAACGGTCGCGTCGACCGGGAGGGCCTGCCGCCGCGGGTGGTTCGCCGGGTCACGGCCGGCGAGACCGTCGACATCCGGGCCCAGGTCGATGGCCGGCCGTCGTTCATCGCCGGGCGTCCGCTGCCGGGTGCGTCGAGCGGTGTCGTGCTCACCCGCCGGATGGCGTCCGGGATCGCGTGGCGGGTCCTGCGCGGTGTCTGGGTGGCGCTGCTCGCCGGCCTGCTCGGCGGTGTGCTGGCCGGCGCGTTGCTGGCCCGGTTTGTGGCCAGGCCCATCCGGCTGGCAGCGTCGGCCGCGGGCCGTCTGTCCGCGGGGGACCGTTCGGTACGGATCGCCCGCCGCGGCCCGGCCGAAGCGGTGCGTCTCGCCGACGCGTTCAACCAGCTCGCGTCAGCCCTGCAGACCAGCGAGGGCCGGGAGCGCGACTTCCTGCTGTCGGTGTCGCACGAACTCCGCACACCGCTGGCCACGATCCGCGGATACGCCGAGGCCCTCGCCGACGGCGTGATCAGCGGCGACGACACGGGCCCGGCCGCCTCGACGATGCTGGCCGAGGCACAGCGCCTGGACCGGCTGATCTCCGATCTTCTGGTGCTGGCCCGGCTGGAGGCCGCGGATCTGCCTCTCGACGTCACCGGGGTCGACCTGGCGGAGCTGGTCCGGGAGACGGGGCAGGCGTGGGTGACGCGCTGCGCCGGCAACGGGCCGGACCTCACCGTGCGGGCGCCGGCCGGGCCGGTTGCCGTCGACACCGATCCAGGGCGGATCCGTCAGGTACTCGACGGCCTCCTCGAGAACGCGCTGCGGGTGGTCCCGGCCGGCGCGCCGCTGGTCCTCGAAGTCCGGTCCGGCGAACATGCCGGGATCATCGAGGTACGCGACGGCGGTCCCGGCTTCACCGACGACGATCTGGCGGTCGCCTTCGACCGGGGCGAGCTGAACAGGCGGTACCGCGGGGTGCGCAAGGTGGGCAGCGGACTCGGCCTGGCCCTGGCCGCCCGCCTGGTGACGCGGCTCGGCGGGCGGATCTCGGCCGGTCACGCCCCCGAGGGCGGGGCGATGTTCACCGTCGAACTCCCTTACGGAACTCGAACACTTCGCTGATCGGGCCCGATCGGTACGGCCGCAGAATCGCTCGCATGACTCGTACAGCGAAGATCGCCGGTTTTGCCGTTGCCCTCGCTCTGACCGGATGTGGGGCGCCGGCCGCCGATGCCGCCGGTGCAACCGCCGAGATGGTGGCGTTGCAGGAGGTCGGGTACACCGCGGACGCGGCGGGGGACACCCGGGCCGAGCGGCCGCGCGCGGTGCGCAAACTGTTGCGGAAGAACACGTTGCACGGCGAGGTGGTGGTGCGCAGCCGCAAGGGCGAGGATCGCACGATCGTGGTGCAGCGTGGCGAGGTGACCGCCGCCGACGACAAGGGTTTCACCGTCAAGTCGGCCGACGGTTACGAGCTGACCTGGGCCTTCGGGGAGAAGGCACGCGTCGTCGAGAAGCGGGAGAAGGCCGAGCGCAGCGCGGTGCGGCCCGGTGTGAAGGTCGGGGCCGGCGGGATCCGTGAGGGCTCTGCCACCACGGCCCGCCTGATCATCATCGGTTGACAGCCGTCACTGCAGGAAGCCGCCGAACGGTGACAGCAGCAGCTTGCCGAGGCCGGTGGCGGTGTTGTCGAGGCGACGGCGTTCCTTGTCGAGTGCGCCCAGGTCGTGCCGGATCGCCCAGATCTTCTGAGCGTTTCGCCATGCGACATTGCGGGTGTACTCCACCATCTCGCCCTGCCACCAGTCGTCCAGGTCGCCGTTCATCGTGTCGATGAGCAGCTGCCAGCGGTCCAGATAGCCGCGGCGAAGACCGGGGATCTCCTCGGCGAAGATGTCGTTGACCTGCAGATAGTCCTGATGCTGGTCGCTGCCGTCGACCGGGTCGCTGCCCAGGTGGTCGAACGTGGTGACCAGCGCGAACGGCAGGTCGAAGTTGATGTGCGCGTTGACTCCGGCGATGGCCGACGGAAGCGCGCGTGCGTCCGGGCCGGGGACCCGGCAGAACAGACCGGCCCACACGCCCGGGCACGCCGGGCTGCCCTCGGTCCAATATCGCAGCGCGTCGAAGTAACGGGCGGCGAATTCGACATCGAGCCGGGCGAGGAACGCGGGGTCCTTGAACTTGCCGGCGTAGAGACGCTCGAGCACGTTCTCGGTGATCGTGTGGTAGAGCTTGTTGAAGTCGGCGAGCGGGTTGCTGTCGAGCAACGGCGGCACGCGGCACAGGACGACCTGCACTTCAGCGAGTAGCTCGACCACTCCGGGTACATCGTCGGGGTGCCGTTGCAGGAGATCGGACATCTCCCGCTGAACGGGGCCCCAGATGGGCTGGGTCATGGGTTCCTCCGTGGGTGATGCAACACAACGGAGGGCCCCCAGCACCGCCCGGCGACACTTCCGCCGCCGGGCGGTGCTCCCCCGTGGCACCTACCCTTCCACCGGGGGTCCGTCATCGGATCGGTAGAACTACTTATTCCGTGTACGTATGTCACGGCGAGATAACGATCGCCTGGTCAAGCCGCAGTCAGGAAGACACGACTGGCCTGTACGCGAGTGCGTACCTGCAATTTGTCGAAGATGTGCCCGAGGTGCACGCCGACGGTGCGCTCACTGATGAACAGCAGCTCACCGATCTCGCGGTTGGTCAGGCCCTCGGCCACCGCGGCCAGGACCTCCCGCTCCCGCCCGGTCAGCGTGGACAGCTCGTCGGCGGCCCGTTCCGGACCGGCCGGTGTCAGCGCCTGCACGTCCTCGCCGAGGGTGACCTTGAACCGCTGGGCCACCCCGATGATCTCGTTGGCGAACGGGCGGGCACCCATCGCCGTGGCCGCCGCGTACGCCTGCCGGAGCCCGGTGATCGCCGCCGGCCGCCGGATCCGGCGCTGCAGCGACACCTCGGCATGCCGCAGCCGGGAGTAGGCCGCCGGGTACGGCTGCTGACGCCGGTCCCAGGTGGCGGCCGCCCGCGCCCACGGTTCCGGATCCTGCCGGTCCTCGACCCGGCTCAGCTCCGCGGTGCACAGGTCGAGGTATCCGTCGACCACCGCACGGACCGCGGGCGGCGCGTCGCCCACGCCCTTGACCAGGCGTTCCATCACCGTCCGCAGGCGGCGGAGCGCACCGTGATCGTTCGGCTGGCCGGCCACGTACGCCTCGGCCTCGGCCCGCAAGCCGTGCCAGGCCAGCACCCCCATCAGCACCAGATCATCGGACCGGGTCTCGGTGAGGCCACGCTGCACCGCCGCGCGGGCCTCGGCGTGCTCGCCCTGCCACATGGCCAGGCCCGCCCGGAGCGTCAGCATCGGCAGCACGTGCCGGGCCCCGCCGCCGGCCAGCAGTGTCGCCACCGCGTCCAGGTCGCGGCGGGCATTGTCGACCTCGCCGAACCCGACCCACAGCTGCGAGCGGGCGAGCAGCAGCTCGACCGCGTCGGCACCGGACGGGTGGTTACGCATCGCGGTCTCCAGCACCGCGTACGCCTCGGCCCACTGACCGTTGCGGAACAGTCCCTTCGCGGCGATCGCCAGCAGCCGGGTCTGGTAGGTGCGGCCCACCCCGCGGGCGGCCAGCAGGTCGGCACCGCGGCGCGCCACCAGCACGCCCTCCTCGATGCTGTTGAGCGGGCCGGCCAGCAGTTCCGCCAGGTGCAGGTAGGCCACACCCAGGTCGTCCGGGTGGCCGGAGCGTTCGGCGATCTCCACGGCCTGCCGGATGACGGCCAGGCCGGCGTCCGGGTCCTCGCGGAACGCCGCGCTGAAGCCCAGCGCGGCACTCGCCCGCACCAGGTCGGTGGTGGCACCGTTCACCGCGGCCAGCTCGAGAGCCTCGCGGGCGTGCTGGTTGGCGTCGGCGTACCGGCCCAGATGCAGGAGAAGCTCGGCCAGGTACGCCGCGGCCGACGCCCGCCGGCGCGGAGTGCAGTCCGGCGCCTCCAGAGCACGCTGGTACTCCACCTCGGCGGTCGCCGACCGGCCGGCCGCGGCCAGGTAGCGGGCCCGGCGCAGATGCAGATCGGACTGACCGGGCGCGTCCGGACGACCGGCCAGCTCCTCGAGCCGGGCCAGCGCCAGCAGGTGCTCACCGCACTGGTGGGCCGACTCGGCGGCGTGCCCGAGCAACTCGGTGCGGCGGCGATCGGTGTCGGTCGACAGCTGCAGCGCGATGGTCCAGTAACGGTGGGCCTCGGCGAAGCCGTACATCCGCTCGGCGGCGCGGGCGGCGGCCACCACCGGCGGCAGCGCCCGGTCCGGCTCACCGGCCTGCTGCCAGTGGAAGGCCAGCCGCGCGTTGTCCGGCTCGCCGTCCAGCGACTCCAGGGTCTCCGCGTAACGGCGGTGCAGGGACGCCGCCTCGGCCGGCAGCACCTCCTGCTCCAGCACCTCGGCGACCAGGCGGTGACGCAGCTTGTAACCGTCCCGGTCGCTGGCCACGAAGCGGTGCGTGACGGCCGCCCGGACCGCCTCGATCAGCTGATCCTCCGGCAGCGGGACCACCCCGGCCAGCACGGCGTGCTCGATCGGCTCGACACCGGCGGCGATGGCGTGCACCACGGTGTGCGCGTTCGGCGGCAGCTCGTCCACCCGGGACAGGAAGATCTCGCGCAACGTGTCGGAGAGCTCGACCCGGCCGTCGCGCAGGTCACGGGAGAGCTCCTCGGCGACGAACGGATTGCCGCCGCTGCGCTTGTAGACCCGGTCGGCGTCCTCCAGGGCCACCGTGCCGCCGACGATCGCGGTCACCAGTTCCCGGGTCTGTTCCTGGTCGAGAGGTGCCAGGTCGACCACCCGTACCGACCGCAGGCGGCGCAGCTCGGCCAGCACCCGGCGCAGCGGGTGGGTGCCGTGCAGCGCCTCGGCCCGGATCGCGGCGAGCACCGACACCCGGACGTCGCCCAGGCCGGCAAGCAGATAGAGCAGCAGCTGCCGGGTGCTGCGGTCGGCCCATTGCAGATCGTCGAGCACCAGCAGGAGCTGCTGGTCGCCGGCGATCGTCCGCAGGTCGCGGGAGACCCGTTCGAGCAGCGCACCCGCGTCGTCGGCGGTGCCGGCCGGTCCGGAACCGTCGTGCCGGCGCAGCGCCTGCAGCACCGGGTGCAGCGGTGAGGCGTCGCCGATGTCCAGGCACGTGCCGAACAGTACGGAGAAGCCCGTCCCGCGCAAGGCGTCGGCGGCCTCCCGCAACAGCCGGCTCTTGCCGACGCCGCTCTCCCCGGTCACGAACACCGCAGCCGTTCCGCCGGGGCCGACGTTGCGCAGGTTTGACTGGATGTCGGCCAGCGTGCCGGTGCGCCCGACAAGCGGCCCGTCGTCCCCCTGTCTGGCCATGCCCGGCAGCCTAATCCGTATCCGCCTATCACTATGTCGTCGGTTCGGACTGTTCTGCGTCACAAAAACGACGGAATTCGATGCGCTCAGAGATACGTAGTTCTGCGGATCCGCGTCTTGGCCGGGGCTGGCACCGTACTCCCGGTCAACGCAGTGATCCTGGGGGAGCGAAGACATGACCACCATCACCAGCGCCGTTATGGAGCGGCGGCAGATCGTGACCGTGCTGTTCATCGACATAGTCGGCTTCACCTCACTGGTGGACCGGCTGGACTGCGCGGAGGTTCGGGCGCTGCAGCGCGACTACTTCTCGGCTGTCTCCACCGTGGTCCGCAGATGCGGCGGGATCGTCGAGAAGTACGTGGGCGACGCGGTGATGGCGGTGTTCGGTGCCGCGGAGAACGGGTTCGGCCCGGAGGCGGCCGCCTCCGCGGTACAGGCGGGCCTGTCGGTCCAGGAGGCGTTGAGGGGGCGACTCCTGGCCGGCAGGTTCCCCGTCCGGACCCGCGTGGGGCTGGCCACCGGCGAGGTGATCGTCGACCCGATGGCCGCGTTCGACGGCGGTTACGCGATGATCAGCGGCAGCGTGGTGAGCACGGCCGCCCGGCTGCAGGCGTACGCGCCGCACGACACCGTGGTGGTCTGTTCAGCGACCCGGGACGTGACCGACACGCTCATCGCCTACCAGGAGTTGCCGCCGGTGTCGGTTCCGGGCAAGTCGTACCCGCTGGACCTGTTCCGGGCCCTGCAACCGCAGACCGTGCCGTTGGCTAGTGTGGCGTAGCGCACTTCTTGGGGTGGATCATCCCTATTTTAGCCACGGACTGGTCTAGACCTGCCTCGCCTGAGGCAGAAGTGTCGTAGGCGCCGGGTAGGCTCGCGCCGTCCTAGACCACCATGCCCGACCGGGAGTGCCGCCTCGTGACCGCGCAACCAGAGACCTTGTACGGGGCTGACGACCTCACGCACCTCGAAGGGCTTGACGCTGTCCGAAAACGCCCGGGTATGTACATCGGGTCCACGGACAGCCGAGGGATCAACCACCTCGCCAACGAGATCATCGACAACTGCACCGACGAGGGCGTCGGCGGCCATGCCACCCGGATCGCCATCACGCTGCACAGCGACGGCTCCGTCCAGGTCGACGACGACGGCCGGGGCATCCCGACCGACGTGCACGCCAAGTCCGGCATCAGCGGTGTCGAACTCGTGCTGACCCGCCTGCACGCGGGCGGCAAGTTCGGCGGTTCCGGCTACAAGACCTCCGGCGGCCTGCACGGTGTCGGCGCCTCGGCGGTCAACGCCCTGTCCCTGCGCTTCGACGTCACCGTGAAGCGTGACGGCAAGGTGCACGAGATCTCGTTCCAGCGCGGCGTGCCCGGGGTCTTCGACGGCCCCGGCCCGGACGCGCCGTTCACCGCCCAGCCCGGCCTGCGGGTGGCACGGCGGATGAAGCGCGGCGAGCCGACCGGTACCTCGATCAGGTACTGGTACGACGCCCGCTACTTCGAGACCGGTGCCCGGCTCGACGTCGACGCCGTCCGTACCAAGCTGCGCAACACCGCGTTCCTGGTTCCCGGCGTGCAGTATTCGCTCTTCGACGCGACCGCCGAGGAGCCGGCCACCGAGTCGTTCCACTATCCCAACGGCCTCACCGACATGGTCGAGTTCCTCACCCCGGCCTCGGACAAGCCGGTCTCCGGCATCCTGATGGTCACCGGCGAGGGGACCTACAAGGAGAACGCCGCCGACGCCAACGGTGTCATGCAGTCCAACGTCGTCCGGACCGCACAGATCGAGGTCGCGTTCCGCTGGGGCACCGGCTACGAGCGGACCGTCGAATGCTTCAGCAACACCATCCGCAACGTGCACGGCGGCACCCACCGCAAGGGCTTCGAGCGAGCCCTGGTGCGCGCCCTGACCGAGGCCATCCGCAACGCCCGCGGACTGCTCAAGCCCAAGGAGGAGCCGCCCGTCCTGGACGACTTCCTGGAGGGCATGACCGCGGTCATCCACGTCCGCGTGCCGGAGCCCCAGTTCACTTCGCAGACCAAGGACGAGCTGTCCACGGCCGGTGTGGCGCGGGTGATGCAGGGCCTCGTCGAGACGTACCTGAAGGAGTGGATCGACGGCCGCCGCACCAAGACGGAGGCCCGCACCGTCCTGCAGAAGGTGGTGGACGCGGCCCGTGTCCGGCTCACCCAGAAACAGCAGAAGGACGCCGCCCGCCGCAAGACCGCCCTCGAGGGCGCGTCGATGCCGGCCAAGCTGGTCGACTGCCGTGCCATCGGCATCGACCGCTCCGAGCTGTTCATCGTCGAGGGTGACTCCGCGCTCGGCACCGCCCGGATGGCCCGTTCCTCGGAGTACCAGGCCCTCCTGCCGATCCGCGGCAAGATCCTGAACGTGCAGAAAGCGAGCCTGCAGCAGGTCCTCGACAACGCCGAGTGCTCGGCGATCGTCCAGGTCCTCGGCGCCGGCTCGGGCCGCACCTTCGACATCGGCTCGATGCGCTACGGCCGCGTCATGATCATGGCGGACGCCGACGTCGACGGCTCGCACATCCGGACCCTGCTGATCACGCTCTTCGCCAAGTACATGCGGCCCGTCATCGAGAACGGCCGGCTCTTCGCCGCGATGCCACCGCTGCACAAGGTGGTCACCAAGGGCCGCAACGCGGAGACCCTCTACACCTACACCCAGCAGGAGATGGAGAGCACCGTCTCCCGCATCGAGCGCTCCGGCCGGCAGGTGCAGAAACCGGTGCCCCGGTTCAAGGGCCTCGGTGAGATGGACGCCGACGAGTTGTGGGACACCACGATGAACCCGGCTGAACGGACCGTCCGGCGGATCACCATCGAGGACGCCGAAAAAGCCGAAGCCACCCTCGAACTGCTGATGGGTGAACGGGTCGAGCCCCGGAAGAACTGGTTGATCGAGGCCGCGGGCCGGATCGACCAAGAGACGATCGACGCCTGAGAGGGCCGCTACCAATGGCACGCCGTAAATCCGACAAGCGCGTCGACCTTTCCGCGTTCGACCAGGCCGGTGCCCGGGTCATCGACAACCCGCTCATCACCGAGGTCGAAGACTCCTACCTGGAGTACGCCTACTCCGTCATCCATTCGCGCGCCCTGCCCGACGCCCGCGACGGCCTCAAGCCGGTACACCGGCGGATCCTCTGGTCGATGTCCGAACAGGGACAACGACCCGACCGGCCGTACGTGAAGTCGGCCCGCGTCGTCGGCGACGTGATGGGTAAGTACCACCCGCACGGCGACGTGGCGATCTACGACGCCCTGGTCCGGCTCGCTCAGGACTTCTCGCTCAACACCCCGCTGATCGACGGGCACGGCAACTTCGGCTCGCCCGACGACGGCCCGGCCGCCGCGCGGTACACCGAGGCGCGCATGTCCCGCGAGGCGATGCTGCTCGTCGGCGAGCTCGGCGAGGGCACAGTCGACTTCAAGCCCACCTACGACGGCTCCGAGCAGGAGCCCAAGGTGCTGCCCGCGGCCTTCCCGAACCTGCTGGTCAACGGCACGTCCGGCATCGCCGTGGGCATGGCGACCAACATGATCCCGCACAATCTCGGCGAGGTCGTGGCCGCCGCCCGGCACCTGATCAAGAAACCGGGGGCGAGCCTCGACGAGATCATGCGCTTCGTTCCCGGCCCCGACCTGCCGACCGGTGGCCAGCTCCTCGGCCTCGACGAGGTGCGCCGGGCGTACGAGACCGGCCGCGGTGTCGTCCGTATCCGGGCCCGTGCCGAGACCGGCCTGCTCGAGGGCGGCCGCGGACGGCAGGCGATCACGGTGACCGAGCTGCCCTACGGCGTCGGCACCGAGAAGATCATCGAGGCGATCACCGACGAGGTGAAGGGCAAGGTGATCACCTCCGGCCCGCGGCGTGGCCAGCGCCAGGCCGCCCGCCTCACCGGCATCGCCGACGTCAAGGACCTCACCGACCGCGAGCACGGCACCCGCCTCGTCATCGAGTGCAAGATCGGCGTCAACCCGCAGGCGCTGCTCGCCGACCTCTACCGGCTCACCCCGCTGGAGAGCTCGTTCGGCATCAACAACCTGGTACTCGTCGACGGCCAGCCGCGCACCCTCGGGCTCAAGGCACTGCTCGAGGTGTTCGTCCAGCACCGCTACGACGTGGTCACGCGCCGGACGCTCTACCGCCGCACCAAGCGCGAGGACCGCCTGCACCTCGTCGACGGCCTGCTCATCGCCCTCATCGACATCGACCGGGTGGTCGCGCTGATCCGCGCCAGCGACGACGCGGCCGCTGCCAAGACCGGCCTGATGAGCGAGTTCGGGCTCTCCGACATCCAGGCCACCTACATCCTCGACACCCCGCTGCGGCGGCTCACCCGGTTCGACCGGATCGAGCTGGAAGCCGAACAGGACCGGCTGCGCAACGAGATCGCCGAGCTCAGCCGCATCCTCGACGACGAGACCGTACTCAAGAAGGTCGTCTCCGACGAACTCGCCGCCGTCGCCAAGGAATTCGGCACGGCCCGGCGGACCACCCTCATCGACGGTGACCTGAAAGAGGTTCTCGCGGCGTCGGTCCCGGCCGGTCCGCTCGAGGTCGCCGACGACCCCTGCCAGGTCATTCTCTCCGCCACCGGCCTGATCGCCCGGACCGCGGCCGAGAGCGAGGAGTCCACCGAGGCCCGCAGCCGCAGCGGCCGGGTCAAACACGACGCCGTCCGCGCGATCATCCACTCCACCGCCCGCGGCCGCATCCTGCTCGTCACCAACCGCGGCCGGGCGTTCAAGACCGACGTCCTCACCCTGCCGGTCCTGCCCGAGCAGTCCGGCACCGTCTCGCTGCGCGGCGGCATGTCCGCCTCCGAACTGGTGCCACTGCACAAGGGCGAGAAGGTCATCGGCATGGCGCCGCTCACCGCCGGCGAATCGCCCGGCATCGCGATGGGCACCAAGTTCGGCATCGTCAAGGTCTGCGCCCCGGAGTGGCCGGTCCGCTCCGACGAGTTCGAGGTGATCACCCTCAAGGAGGGCGACGAGGTCCTCGAGGCGACCTGGCTCACCGACGGCGCCGAATCGCTCGTGTTCATCACGTCCGACGCCAACCTGCTCCGCTTCCCGGCCCGGCTCGTACGGCCACAGGGCCTCAAGGGCGGTGGCATGGCCGGCATCAACCTGGCTCCCGACGCCGAGGTGATCTCCTTCAACGCGGTCGTCACCTCCGACACCGCACACGGCGAGCCGATGGTCGTCACCTCCACCGGCACGCAGGTCAAGATGTCACCGTTCGTTTCCTACCCGGCGAAGGGCAGAGCCACCGGCGGTGTCCGGGTCCAGCGCTTCCTCAGGGGAGAGACACGCCTCACCGTCGCCTGGGTCGGCCCACGCCCGGTCGGCGCCTCCACCACCGGTGAGCCGGTCGAACTCCCCGAACCCGACGCGCGCCGCGACGGGTCCGGCAACCCGGTCCTGATGGGCCCGCAGCTCATCGGCCACCTGATCGAACGGGACTGACGCCGTACGGAGGGGCGGGGATCGCATCGGGCGATCCCCGCCCCTCCGGCATTCCGTCACCGCTGCGATCGGCCCGGCCACCGGGGTTCTTTCTCAACCTTCGCCGGTACGGCCGGAGCCGCTCTCGGTTGCCGGTACGGCCGGAGCGCCGCTCTCAGCGAGCTAGGCGATTGCGGACCACGGCGCGACGCGCACCGCGCGAACCTCGCCGAACCGCCGCTCCTGATGCCCACTACCGCGTGGTGATCGGTAGCGCGTTTTCCGGTCGTGGGTCGCCACCGAGCGGGCGCCGGCGCTTTTGCGTGGTGAGCTGTGGTCCGTAGCTGGTCGTGGGTCGCCACCGACCGGGTGTCAGCGCTCCTGCGTGGTGATCTGTGGTCTGTATGTGGTCGTAGGTTGGCACGGGGTGCGTGTCGGCGTTTCTACGTGGTGATCTGCGGCGTGGGTAGGCCACGGAGTTGGTGTCAGCGCTTCTGCGTGGTGATCTGTGGCTCGGATCGGACGTAGGTCACACTCGGGTCTGGCCGGGTCACCAGATCGGGCGAATGCGGCCCGGAGTGGCCAGGTGGAGGAGCGCGGACCGTAGCGCGCCGGCCTCCGCCGGGCTGAGGGACGTTGCCAGCGGGCGGAGCACCCGTGCGGCGGCCTCGTCGGCGGCTCGGGTGCAGGCCTGACCTTTTTCGGTCAGGAGCAGGAGACGTGCGCGGGCGTCGGTGGGGTGGGGCCGGCGCATCACGTAGCCCTTGCGGATCAGTTCGTCGGCCATCTGACTGGCGGCCTGTTTGGTGATCTCGAGGTGTTCGGCGAGTTCGGTGACCGTCGCGCCGGTGCCGGAGAGCCGGACAAAAGCGAATCCGTGTGCAGGGCGGAGATCGGTGAAGCCGCTCGCGCGTACGCCGGAATCAATGCCGTCGACCAGCGCCCGCGCCGCGCTCAGCAGCAACACCGGGAGGTCCTGAAGATCGTCTCGCACAGAAGACAGTTTGACATGTCGGTCAAGTAGCTTGACTATATGGTCAAGCTACTTGACTACGTCAGGGGGAGACATGCCGATCTATCGACGTGCCGAGGCGGTCGCGCACCGGCTGCACGGAAGTGTGTTCCACGCCTACGCGTCACCGTCCACCGGAAGCCGGGAACTGTGCGCCTGGCGGATCGAGATCACCGGCGGCGTGACCGGTGTCCCGCACCGGGTGAGTCGCGACGAGGTGCTGATGATCTCGGCCGGTGAGCTCGCGGTAAGCATCGACGGTGTCGCCGGTCGCGTCGTGGCCGGGGACGTGCTGGTGGTGCCGGCCGGCACCGAGTTCCGGGCGGACAACGAAGGTCCGGCGACCGTCGAGGCCTGGGTGACCACCAGCGCCGGCTTCGAGGCGACCCTGCCGGACGGTTCCACCATCACCCCACCCTGGGTGAGCTGAACCCTCAGCCCGCGCCGGCCGCGGCGGACGTCCGCGCCGGGCGCAGTGGACGTCCGCGCCGGGCCGCAGTGGACGTCCGCGCCGGGACCGGGTCGAGCGTCCGGGCGGAACACCGGCCCGGCCGCGAAAGCGGTCGCGGGCTGATCAGCCGGCGAAATAGTGGCTGGACCAGCCGGCAGGCAGGGCCTCCCGCCGCCACATGGCGAGCAGGACGGCGCTCGCCGGGAAGAGCTGCCCCGGGAGACCGTCCAGCGGGTACCACTCCCAGCGGTCGAAGACGTGCGGTTCGAGTGCTGCCGGATCACCACCGGTGTGTTCGGCGGCCACGCCCGCGACGATGCCGCTCCCGGCCAGATCCACGGCGATACCGAAGACGCGTGAGCCGGTCACGATAAGGCCGGTCTCCTCCAAGGTTTCCCGTTCCGCGCCTTGCTCGAAGGATTCGGCCGCCTCCAGGTGGCCGCCCGGGAGGCACCAGGTCATCGATTCGCCCTGCTTGATCCGCCGACCGAGCAGAACGGCGTTGTCCGCACGGAGGACAAGCATGCCGACACCCACCACGGGCCGGTGGGAGGATGCGGCGGAGAGGCGGGACTCAGCGGACATCCCGGCATTGTGGATGATCCGCGCACACGACGGCGCGCCGGGACGCGGGGTCGCACCCCGGCCACCGCACCGCACTGCCGCGCCGCACCGCTCTGCCGCGCCGCATCGCCCGGCCGCCGGTAAGACGTGGCCGCATCGCCCGGCCGCCGGCAGGACGCGCCGGCGGCCGGAAGGCACTCTCAGCGGCCGGCCGCAGCCGGAACCAGCCCCTCAACAGCGTCGAACTCGTCGGCCGCAAGTGGCCCCCGGGCCTCCGCCGCGACACATTCCGCCAGCTCATCCCGGTTCTTGACGCCGAGAACGACGGTGGCCACGCCGGGAACGCTGAGGGCGTACCGGTGGGCCAGCGACGCCGGCGTCTCGCCGAGTGACGCAGCGAGGGCTCGGAACGGCGCCGCGCGGGCGAAGTCGACGGCCGCCGGGTGGTCGGCGGGTACGGAGCGGTCCAGCGCACCGGTGAGCGAGCCGGCGGCGACCACCCGGATGGCGGTGACGGCGACGCCGGCCGAGGCGGCGGCGCGGACCAGTCCGGGGTTGTCGGGCTGGACGCTGTCGCCGTGGATCCAGAGGTCACCGTTCTGGTCGAGGGCGTTGACGACGATCTGGGCGGTGTCGGGGCGCGGAGTGTCCGCGAAGGCGCTGAGGATCGGTTCGGGGTCGCCGACGGCGGTGATGCCCCAGCCGCGGATGAGACCTTCCTTCTCGAGTTCGAGGAAGGTGGGGACGATCTCGTCGCGGTAGCCGGCCGGGTCCACGGTTCCGGGCAGCGCGGCACCGGTGCGGCGGAACTGGGTGTGCAGCAGGAGCACGTCGAGGTGGTCGCGTTCCAGGCGGGTGAGGCTGTCGTGGAGGCTGCGGCGGATGCGGGCGGCGAAGTCGCGGCCGTCGTCGTCGGGCAGCTGTACCTTGCTGGTGATCATGACATCGGTCCGGATGCCCCGGAGCGCGTCGGCGGCCGCGTGCTCGGACTCGAATCCGGTGCCGTAACTGGGCGCCAGGTCGAGCATGGTGATGCCGGCGTCGAGTGCGTCGTGGACGGTGGCGACCGCTTCCGCGCGGTCTGTCGTACCCCACACGCCGCCGATTCCTCCACCACCGAGAGTCAGCGAGCTGATGTTTCCGAGACGGCCGAACTCGCGTGTTTCCATGGTGTCCTCCCCGTTGATCCGGTCGATCCGGTCTCGACGGTAGAACCTGGAGCGCGCTCCAGATCAACAGCTGATCCGTCACGTGAACAGTCCGTGCTTCCCCGCGCTTCAACAGGGAAGGGGAGCAGTGGACGTCGTGGCGCAGTGGGTGACTACCGGGCGAGTACCGGCGGGACACCCCTGCACCTGGCGGTGGGCCCGGCCGATCCGGAGCTGTTCTTCGGCGAGCCCACCCGGCACATCGACGAGCGGAATTTCCTGCGGCAGGCCTTACTTGCTGGGCTCCGGCACATCGCAGGTGATCTTCGGGTTGACGCCCATCCAGTTCAGCGGTCCGGCCACGGTCGTGACGATGACCGTGCCGGCCTCCGCGCAGCTGGCGTCCTCGCTGTCGGAGAAGTAACCACGCTCGTATGCGGCGATGACGCCGAGCACGAGCCAGATGACGATGATGACGGCACCGATACGCATGAGAGCCTCCAAGCCGGGGATGAGCGGCTCATACCCCGGCGGAGGCGATCATTAAACGGGCTTGCGCGCCTGCAGGGTGTACGTGTGCGGCAGCCGCTCCGGTTTCTCGGTGAGCTGCCACTCCTTGTTGTCGATTTTGCGCATCTTGCCGGGCATGGCCTCCCACGGCACGCTCTGGTGCTCCTCGAGCCCGGTGAGCACGAGCCCGGCCTCGAGGACCGCGGTGACGATCTCGCCGAGTCCGTGGTTCCACTCGTGGGTGACCGTGTGCTGGAACTCGTGGTCGGACTCCACATAGGTGCCCGGCTCGTCCCAGATCTGCGGTTCCTTCTGCTCGAAGTACGGCTCGGTGATCGACAGCAACCCGTCGGTGCGGTCGTAGTCGAGCGACCACAGCACCGGGTGTCCCTCACGGATGAACAGCCGGCCGCCGGGGGCGAGCAGGGAGGCCACGGTCTGCCCCCAGCGCTTGATGTCGGGAAGCCAGCCGATCGCACCGATCCCGGTGAAGACCAGGTCGAAATCGCCGTCGAGGACTTCGCGGGCCGAGTAGACGTCACTCTGCACGAAGTCGATCTCCGCGGAGGCGGAGGCGGCGATGGAGCGGGCCTGTGCCAGGGACTCCCCGGAGAAGTCGAGGCCGGTCATCCGGGCGCCGAGCCGGGACAGCGAGATCGTGTCGGTGCCGATGTGGCACTGGAGATGCACGCCTCGCAGCCCGGACACGTCGCCGAGCCGGGGTAGATCGAACCGGACCACGTCGCTGATGTACGCCGGATCCTCGGCGAACTTCTCGACCCGGTAGCCGGGCGACGCCGCATGCGGCGCCGCCCGCTCGTCCCAGTTGGCCCGGTTGATCTCTAGGTAGTCGGTCATGGAGCGGAGGTTATGCGATCCCGGAACCACAGCGCACTGCGTTTAGGCGTACGCCGCTGGGTCTCGTAATCGACGTGCACCAGGCCGAACCGCTTCGCGTAGCCCTCGGCCCACTCGAAGTTGTCCATCAGTGACCAGGCAAAGTAGCCGCGTACGTCGGCGCCCTGGGCACGGGCCGCCGCAACCGCGTCGACGTGGGCCGCCAGGTACGCGGTCCGCTCGGTGTCCTCCACGAAACCGTCCGCGTCCGGGTGGTCCGGGTAGACCGCCCCGTTCTCGGTGACCACGAGCGGATACCCGTAGTCCCGGTGCAGGCGCAGCAGCAGCGTGGTGAACCGGTCGGGCGTGATCGGCCAGCCCAGGTCGGTCTGCGGCACGTCCGGTTTGATCTCGCGCACCACGGGCCGTCCGGCCGCGTCGACGGTGTTGCCGTCGAGGTCACGCCCGGCGAAGTCCTGCCCGAAGTAGAAGTTCACTCCGAGCGTGTCGATCTGGTTCCGGGAGATGATCTCCATGTCGCCGTCGCGGACCGGCAGCTCGAGCCCTCGGGCCGCCAGGTCCTCGAGCACGTCCGCCGGGTATCGGCCGTACTTCAGCGGATCGAGGAAGATCCGTGCCACGTTGCCGTCGGCCCGCCACGCCGCCGCCACGTCCAGTGGATCGTCCGAGGCCGGCGTAGCTGTACCGATGTTCAGCGGGATGCAGATGTTGTTCTCAGGGCTCTTCAGGAACGAAGTGATCAGCCCATGCCCGAGCAGCAGGTGGTGCGCCGCCGCGGTGGCAGCCGCCACGTCGCGCTTGCCCGGCGCGAACACCCCGTGCTCGTAACCGAGATAGGCCACGCACCAGGGTTCGTTGACGGTTCCCCAGTTCCGGACCCGGTCCCCCAAGGAGGAGAACACCATCTCGGAGTACTCGGCGAGCCGGTACGCCGTGTCCCGGTTGGCCCAGCCGCCGGCGTCCTCGAGCTCCTGCGGCATGTCCCAGTGGTAGAGCGTCAGCCACGGCTCGATCCCGTTGGCCAGCAACTCGTCCACGAGGCGGTCGTAGAAGTCGAGACCCTTGACGTTGGCCGGGCCGCGACCGTTCGGCTGCACCCGGGTCCAGGAGACGGAGAACCGGTAGGCGTTCACTCCCAGGCTCTTGATCAGCTGTACGTCGGACGGCATCCGGTGGTAGTGGTCGCAGGCCACGTCCCCGGTCTCGCCGACCACGTCGCGGGCGAAGGTGTCCCAGATCGACGCGGTCCGCCCGTCCTCGGCGGCCGCGCCCTCGATCTGGTAGGCCGAGGTGGCGACCCCCCAGGTGAAGTCCATCAGCCCACCGGTTCCTCGGTCGGGTGCAGCCAGCACGCCACCGAGCGGGTCTTGCCGTCCTCGGTCTCCGGGCGGCCGAGCACCGGGATGTGCCCGGCGCACGGGTCGAACGCCTTCGGGCATCGCGGATGGAACGAGCATCCGCTCGGCATCCCCTTCAGGTCGGGCGGCGAGCCCGGGATACCGGTCAGCTCACGGCGCGGTCCGCGCAGGGCCGGGAAGGAACCCAGCAGACCTTTGCTGTACGGGTGAAGCGCGTCCCGGTAGATCGCGGCGGCCGGTGCCTCCTCCACGATCCGGCCGCCGTACATGATGGCGATCCGGTTCGAGAACTCCACGAGCAGCGACAGGTCGTGGGTGATGAAGATGACCGAGAAGCCGAGCCGTTCGCGCAGCTCGATGAGCTGGCCCAGGATCTGCCGCTGCATGACCACGTCGAGTGCCGTGGTCGGCTCGTCCATGATCACGACCTGGGGCTGCAGGATCAGCGCCATCCCGATCATGACGCGCTGGCGCATGCCGCCGGAGAGCTGGTGCGGGTAGGCGTCCATCCGGTCCGGCGCGATGCCGACCAGCTTGAGCATCTCCCGCGCGCGGGCCAGCCGGCTGGTCTCGCTCATTTTCGGCTCGTGCGCCTGGAGCACGTCGGTGAGCTGGGTGGAGATCTTGTGCACCGGGTTGAGCGAGTTCATCGCTCCCTGGAACACGATCGCCGTCTCGGCCCACCGGAACTTGCGCAGACGCTCGTCGGAGAGCGCGAGCACGTCGTACGGGTCGCCCTCGGCGGGGTGGTAGATGACCTGACCGCCGGTGATCACGCCGGGCGGCGCGAGCAGCCGGGTCATCCCGTAGGCGAGGGTCGACTTGCCGGAGCCGCTCTCCCCGGCCAGGCCCAGGACCTCGCCCCGGTGCAGGGTCAGGTTGACGTCCCGGACCGCGCGGACGCCCTGGTCGCCGAGGCCGTACCCGACGTTCAGGTTCTTGATCTCGAGAACCGGCTCGCTCATCAGGCTGGTTCCTTTCGTACGACCGGGGTGGCGCCGTGGTGGTCGACGACCGGGATCGGGCGGGCGTGGGTGTGCGGCCGGGGCGAGTTGCTGAGCACCGGGGTGAAGCCGATGCGCATGCGGACCGTACGGCCGGAATTGGTCTTGATCTTGGTCTTGCCCGCACTGCGCAGCCGGGGGCTGACGAACTCGTCGATCGCGAAGTTGATCAGCGAGAGCGCGGTGCCCAGGATCGCGATGGCCAGGCCGGCCGGGACGAACCACCACCACGCCGAGCGGGCGAGTGCCTGCTGACCCTGCGCCCAGAACAGGATGGTGCCCCAGTTCCAGGTGTTGCTCGAGGTGATCCCGATGAAGGCCAGGGTGATCTCGGAGAGCACCGCAAAGATGACCGTGCCGACGAAACCGGACGCGATCACCGCGGTCAGGTTGGGCAGCAGCTCGAAGATGATGATCCGCCAGCTGCGCTCGCCGGTGGCCCGGGCCGCCTCGACGTAGTCGCGCCGGCGCAGCGAGAGGGTCTGTGCACGCAGCACCCGGGCGTTCCAGGACCACGACGTGAAGCCGATGACCAGGGCGACCACCCACTCGCCGGCGTTCTCCATGATCGACGTGACGATGATGATCAGCGGCAGCGCCGGGATCACCAGGAAGACGTTGGACAGGGCGGACAGGCCCTCGTCGGTCTTGCCGCCGACGTAGCCCGCGGTGACCCCGATGATCACCGACAGGATCGTCGCCACGATGCCGGCCAGGAAGCCCACGAAGATCACGCTGCGGGTGCCGACCAGCAGCTGGCTGTAGACGTCCTGGCCCAGGTGGGTGGTGCCCATCCAGTGCTCGCCGGACGGACCCTGCATCAGGTCGTCGCCGCGGGCGCCCGGGTCGAACGGCGCGATCCACGGGCCGATGATCGCCAGCAGGATGTAGATGCCGAGGATCACCAGGCCGGTCGCGGCCTTGCGGTTGCTCAGGAACAGGAACCGCTGGCGTTTCGTCCTGGCCGGCTTGCCGGCCTCCGGCTGGGCCATCGAACCCTGGCCGGGGATGACCTGCTCGATGCTCGAAGTAGGAATCGTCACCGGTCAGCCCTCCGTGAGCCCCGGCCGGACCCGGCCTCGCTGTTTCGGTGGATGAGAGCAGTCACCGGTCAGCCCTCCTTGCGGGTACGCGGGTCGAGGAACAGGTACACGATGTCCGCGAGAAGGTTCGCCACCAGCACCGAGATGGTGATGATCAGGAAGATGCCCTGCATCAGCGGGTAGTCGTTGGCGCCGAGCGCCTGGAAGAGCTGGAAACCGATGCCCGGGTACGAGAAGACGATCTCCACGAGGAACGTGCCGCCGACGATGAAACCGAGCGACAGGGCGAACCCGGACACGTTCGGCAGCAGTGCGTTGCGGGCCGCGTAGCTGAGCGCCACCCGGCGTTCGGGCAGGCCCTTGGCGTGCGCCACGGTGATGTAGTCCTCGCTGGACACGGTCACCATCATGTTGCGCATGCTCAGGATCCAGCCGCTGACCGAGGAGATCAGGATGGTCAGCGCCGGCAGCAGGCTGTGCTGGATGGCGCTCGGGATGAAGTACATGTCCCAGGCCGGAACCAGGCCGACCTCGGCGCCGCCACCCGACGGGAAGAAGCTGTCCGGGCCGGTGAGCAGGTAGATCGCGATGATGCCGAGCCAGAAGTACGGCACCGAGGAGAAGAACGTCGTCACCGGCAGCAGGCCGTCGGTCCACGAGCCGCGCCGCCAGCCGGCCAGCACGCCCAGCGCGGTACCGATCCCGAAGCTGAGCACCGTGGTGACGCCGACCAGCATCAGCGTCCACAGGATGCTGTCGGAGAGCACCTCGGAGACCGGGGTCGGGAAGAACGCGAAGGACAGGCCGAGGTCGCCGGCGAACAGCTGCTTCCAGTAATCGATGTACTCGGACCAGACGTTGCCGTCCTTGTCGATGCCGAACAGCACGTAGAGCGATTCGATCGCCTGCGTGCTGAGCTGGCCCTGGTACTTGGTGATCAGGGCCTGCACCGGGTCACCCGGGATGAGCCGGGGGATGAAGAAGTTGAGGGTGATCGCCGCCCATGCGGTGAACAGGTAGAACGCGACACGCTGCAGGAAGAACTTCATGACGCCACCGCCGACCCGGGCCGCTGGGCGGCGACCGTCGCCTCGTCGTAGAGCCAGCAGGCGGCCCAGTGCCCCGGCCTGTCACCGATCTCCAGCCGGACCGGCAGGTCGGTGGAGCAGCGAGGCATCGCCATCGGGCAGCGCGGGTGGAAGCGGCAGCCGGACGGCGGGCGGATCAGGCTCGGCGGCTCGCCGTTGCCCCGGTCCTCCTCCAGCGGGTCGACGTCGACGATCAGCCGGTCCGGGTCCGGCGCGGAGTCGATCAGAAGCCTGGTGTACGGGTGCGCCGGCGACTGCGTGACCGTCTCGCTGTCGCCGCCCTCGACCATCCGTCCGGCGTACATCACCAGGGTCTGATCGGCGAAGTAGCGGGCCGAGGCGATGTCGTGGGTGATGTAGAGGATCGCTAGGTCGAGGCGTTCCTTGAGGTCGCGGAGCAGGTTCAGGATGCCCAGCCGGATCGAGACGTCGAGCATCGACACCGGCTCGTCGGCGAGCAGTGCCTCCGGCTCGGCGCCCAGGGCGCGGGCGATCGCGACGCGCTGGCGCTGACCGCCGGAGAGCTCGTGCGGGAACTTGTCGAGATACCGCTCGGGCGGGGTCAGGTGCACCCGGTTCAGCAGCCCGTGCAGGGCGTTCTCGAGGTCCTCGGGGGTTCTGCCGGCGTGCCCGTGGATCTTCAGCGACCGGGTCAGGTGGTACCGGATGGTGTGGACCGGGTTCAGCGACGCGAACGGGTCCTGGAAGATCATTTGGACCTTGGCGCAGTACCGGCGGAAGGCCGAGCCGGACTTGACCCGGGTCGACTGCCCGTGCAGCCGGATGTCGCCGGCGGTGCGGGGGTAGAGCTGGGCGAGCAGCCGGGCCACCGTGGACTTGCCGGAGCCGGACTCACCGACCAGGGCGGTCACCTGACCGCGGCGCAACGTGAGATTCACGTCGTCGACGGCATGCACGGCGTCGTGCTTCCTACTGAACAGATCACGCAGTTTCCGGCGGACGGGGAAGTGCTTGGTCAGGCCGATGGCCTCAAGCACCACCTCACCGGCCGGCGTCTCAGCGTCGGGTATCGACGTCATGCCGGGGTTCCTTCGTGCAGGCGTGGGTTACCGGAGCGGGCTCCCCGCCCGGTGGTGAACCGGGCGGGGAGCCTCTGTCAGAACGGTCAGGCGGCGGGCTTGAGGGCCAGGACGACCATCAGCGCACCGGCCTGGGTGGGCTGTCCGGGCGCGAACGAGTCCGCGTCGGACGGCCAGCCGACCCACTTCTTGGTGCTGTAGGCGGCACCGACGTTGTCCGAGCCGATGGGCAGCATCGGGGCCTGCTCCACGAAGATCTTCTGGAGCGTGGCGAGCGCGGTCTTGCGGGCCGCGTCGTCGGTGGCGTTCGAGTAGGCCTTCAGCGCGGCGGTCGCCTCCGGGCTCTCGAAGCGGCCGAAGTTACCCTGCTGGGCGGCGGTGCCGATCGGCTTCAACAGGTCGCCGTCCATGACGGTCTGGTAGATGTCGAACGGCGTCGAGCCACCGTTGGTCCACCGCATGGTGGCCTCGAAGTCGCCCTTCTGCACGTTGGTGTCCCAGACGTTCTGGTTCGGCTTCTCCACGGTGGCGGCGATGCCGATCTTGCTCAGGTTGTCCTTGATGATCTCAAGGGTGGTCTGGTAGTCGGACCACGGCGCCGGGTCGCTCAGCTTGATGGTGACCGGCTTGCCGGTCTTGTCCTTCAGGACGTTGCCATCCAGCGTGTAGCCGGCGCCGGTCAGCAGAGTCTTGGCGCCCTCGACGTCGACCGAGAAGGTCTTGCCCTTGTACTCGTCGGCGATGTAGGCGTCACCCGCGCCCTCCGGCAGACCGGTGACGCTCTTGATCTCCGGGTGGAAGTAGCCGGCCTCGGCCTGCGTGAAGATGTCCGTGCGGTTGATGACCATGTTCATGGCCTGGCGCAGCTTCGGGTCGTCGAACGGCTTCTTGGTGGTGTTGATGTAGAGGCCGTGGATGCCCAGCACGCCCGGGGCCCAGATCTTGTGGTTCGCCGGGTCCTTGGCGACGAAGGTCTGCTGGTAGTCCGGGATGAAGACGAAGCTCCAGTCGGACTGCCCGCTGGCCAGCGCGGTGAGCTGGGTGTCGTTGCCGGAGTAGGAGGTGTACCGCAGCTCCTTGACCTTCGGCAGTTCCTGCCAGTAACCGCTCTCACGAGCCTCAAGGATGATGCCGGTCTGGGCCCACGTCTTGAGAACGTACGGGCCACTGCCGACCGGGCTCTTCACGGTGTCGGTGGCCGGGTCCGCGACCGTCGACCAGAGGTGCTTCGGCACGATGGGGGTCTGGCCGATGACCTTGTGGTGCGTGGTGAACTGGGAGGACTTGAAGGTCATCTTGACCTTGTTGCCCTCCGCGGTGATCTGGTCGTACGGGATGGCGTAGGAGTTGAGCGCGCCGTCCTTGCTGTCCCGGATCAGGGTGTGCGTGAAGACGACGTCCTCGGCGGTCAGCGGCTTGCCGTCGGACCAGGTGGCACCGTCACGGATGACCAGGTCGACGGTCTTCCAGTCGGCCGACCACTTGATCTCGCTGGCGAGCCACGGCTTGAGCGGCTGGTCCGGCTTGGTGTTGTTCCACTGGCCGAGGGGCTCGTAGATCATCCAGCGGTAACCGAGGTTGGTCGCCGACGAGGACCCGATGAACGGGTTGTTGTTCTCGGTCTGGGTGCTGTTCGGCATGCCGATGGACAGGAAGCCGGCGGCCTTCCCGTTCGCCGCGTTGTTCTTGTTCGCGGCGTTGGGCGACTCGCTGCACGCGGCCAGACCGCCGCTGGCGAGCACGCCCGCCAGGGCCACCGCGAAAATCTTTCTACGCTGCATCGAGATTTCTCCTCGGATGTTCAATGCGGGGTGAGAGGGGTGAAACGAGGGTGCGAGGGTGTTCGCCGGACAGGTGGCATCGCGTGACCGGCCGATGGCCGGCCCCGGGCGCCACCGATTGCCGGCCGTCGGTGCGGCCGGTCGATGGATATGGGGATTAACGGATCAGAAGACGGTGGACTCGCGGACCGTGAAGGTCGCCGGGATGATCGTCGGGCGGTTCGGCAGCGGGGTGCCCTCGAAATGGGCGAGCAGCGTGCGTGCCGCCGCCTCACCCATCTCGCGCATGGGCTGGTGGACCGTGGACAACGGCGGCTGCGTGTGCTCCGCCATCGGGATGTCGTCGAAGCCGACGACCGAGACGTCCTCCGGGATCCGCCGGCCGGCCTCCAGGAGCGCCTGCATGGCGCCGGCGGCGGAGATGTCGTTGTGGCAGAAGACGGCGTCGAACTCGATACCGGCCGTGATCGCGTGCTGGATCGCCTCGGCGCCGCGCTCGAAGGTGAAGTCGCCGAGCATGATCCGGTCCTCGTCGACCGGGTGGCCCGCCTCGGCATAGGCCGCGGCGAAACCGTCCCGGCGCTGCTGGGTGCAGCCGAACCGGGACGGGCCGGTGATCATGAGCGGCCGGTGACGGCCGACCTCCAGCAGGTGCCGGGCCGCGGCGCCCGCGCCGGTGTGGTTCGTCGTCCCGACGCTGGGAATCTGCCCGGACATCTGGTCGCGGTCGTCGATCAGCACCATCGGCAGGCCGCGGGAGTGCAGGTTGACGATGTAGTCGAGGGTGCCCTCCGGCTCGATCACCAGCAGCCCGTCGAAGGACTTGGCCGCCACCTGCGCGGCGAACTGGCGCATCGAGTCCTCACCGCGGTTGCAGGTGTAGAGCAGGAGGCCGTACTCCTCGGCTTCCAGGACGTCGACCGCACCCTGCACCACCTCGCCCATCCAGGGCCAGGTCAGTGAGGGGACGAGCATGGCCACCACGCGGGTGCGCCCGCGCGCCAGGTTGACCGCCCGGGCGCTGGGGACGTAGCCGAGTTCGTCGATCACCGCGCGGACCCGCGCCGCGGTCGACTCGTCCAGCTCACCCTTGCCGTTGAGAACCCGGGAGACCGTGGTCTTGCTGACCTTGGCCCGGGCCGCGACGTCGGCGATGGTGATCGGCACGCTCGCTCCCTTGTTGTTGCTCCGGGGTTGCCCGGGGGTTTCGGAACCGGTTTCGGTACCGGTTTCGGCAGTCAACAACAGTGAGGGCTGTCACGTCAACGTGCCGAGCGACCTAATTCGATTTCAAGACGGTAACCACGCTGCGGAATGGGTGGATTCCGGGTGGGTTACGCACCCGGAATCAACACGCCCACATGGGGCAGAACCACACTGAGCGGGGCGTCGATCACCAGGTCGGCATAGGGCTCGCCACGGGTGACACCCCGGTTCACGATCGCGACCCGGATCCCGTCCCGGACCGCTCGCAGCACGAACCGGCGACCCGACATGACGGTCAGCGAGGAACCCAGAACCAGCAGCGTGCGGGCACCCGCGACCAGGGCGAACGCCCGTGACACCCGGTCGGCCGGCACGGTCTCGCCGAAATAGACCACGTCCGGCTTCAGCATCCCGCCGCAGCCGGCGCAGTCCACCACCGTGAACCCGTCCACCTCGGCGTCGTCCAGCTCCACGTCACCGTCCGGGTTGATCGAGGCCGCCACCGCACCGAACCCCGGGTTGGCCGCGGTCAGCCGCTCCTCCAGCTCGTCACGGCTCGAGCGCTCGCCGCAAGCCAGGCAGACCACCCGGGCCAGGTTGCCGTGCAGTTCGATCACGTCCCGGGCGCCGGCCGCCTGGTGCAGCCCGTCCACGTTCTGGGTGATCATCCCGGACAGCAGGCCCTGCTGCTGAAGCCGGGCCACCGCCCGGTGCCCGTCGTTGGGCCGGGCGTCGCCGATCGTCCGCCACCCGAGGTGACTGCGCGCCCAGTAGCGCCGGCGGGCAACCGGATCGCCGGTGAAGGTCTGATAGGTCATCGGAGAACCGCGGCGGGCCGAGCCGGACGGGCCCCGGTAATCCGGGATGCCCGAGTCGGTGGAGAGGCCGGCACCGCTGAGAACCACCACGTCGCCCTCGGTGACCCACGCGTCCAGCCGGGCCACCTGCTCCACCATCTCAAGGTCCATACCGTCCATCGTCCCTCTGCCGGGTGACCGTGCGGCAACCTCTAACGGGTGGCCACGGACAGTTCGGCCGGTGCGGGCCCCGGACCGTACGAGTAGGTTGACAGTCGTGATCACGGTCGCGCAGCCGGCAGCCCGTCCCTGGGACGGACAGCGGATTCTGCGTTTCCTGACCGGGCTGGCGATGCTCGCCCTGGCGGTCACCCTGCGGCTACCCGCACCTGCGGTTCCGGTCACCGCGGCGGCCCCCGTGGCGCCGGCGCCGATCGCCGCCACCGCCGGGATCACGGCTCCCGACCCGGACGTCTACGAAGCCGAGCGGATCGAGCGGGTGCCGGTCGCCGAGCCGGCAGTGGCACCCGCCACGGTGACGTTCACCACCCGTATCCCGAGCGGCGAAACGCCCGGAACGCCCGGCTCCCGCGCACCCCCGGCCCACTGACGGTCCACCCGTCCCCGCCGGCCGAAGTTCCGTCAACCTTGGGGTGCTCCATGGAATCCATCCTGCAGACCTTCATCAGCGCGGTGCCGCAAGCCACCGCCGTCTGGCTAGCCATCCTGCTCGCCCTGGCCGTCGCGGTCGCCGCCGCGTCGCTGCCCCGAGGCATCACACTGCCCGAACCGGTCGACGAGGAGAACCGCTTCGCCGACCGTCTCGACACCGCCGCCGCGGAGGCGGCCGGGACCGCGGCCCGGCGCCGCGCCGAGTGGCTGGCCGCCCAGCAGGCCGTCGACGAGTCCTGGGCGGCGTACGAACAGGCCTCCGACGACGCCCGCCGGATCGGCGCAGCCACCGCGTTCCCGCTGATGAGCCGCCGCCGCAAGCTGGGCGAGAACGTCGACCGGCAGCGCTACCTGCACCGGGCCGCCACCGAACTGTGCCGCACCCAGGACCTGTCCATCGCCCAGCTCAACGACGTCTTCGCGCACCGGGGCTGGAATCCCCGGCTGCACCCGGTCCAGCAGGAGGCGGAACTGCTGAACGCGGTCCGGGCGCACCGGTTCGAGGCGTACCAGCGGGCGGTCGAGGCCGAGCGCGCCGCCTGGCGCGGTGCCGAGGCGGCCGCCGAGACACTGCGTGGCCTGCGCGCCGAAGCGGCCGCGGCCCGGCTGCACGGCCCCGCCGAGGAGAGCACCGAGCGGCAGGTCTTCGCTGAACACTGGACACCGGCGGAACTTCCCGCCGCAGCCTGATGTCCACCCCGGATCCGCCGACCGTTCTCAGCGGACCGTGACAACCGCCGGGTAACGTGGCCGGGCGGGCGGTACGGATTCGGCAAGGAGGCGAAGGTGACGATAACTCCCGCGGGTGGATCCTCGCCCGTGGCCCGGGTACACCGGGCTGCCCTGATCGAGGATGCCGTCCACGAGATCGTCGAGCGCCGGTTGCGCGCCCGTGGCTGGAAGCCGTACATCACGGCGTACACCGGTTACGGCGCCCCCGGCTGGGCCCGCGTGATGGCCCGGGTGCTGCTGGCCCGGCCCGGCATGGTCCGCAAGCGGCGGGAGAAGGTCCGCGGCTGGCGAAGCTTCACCACCACCCCGGTGAGCAGCGCCCTGGTGCGTGTCGAGCTCGGCGGCACGGTCACCGAGGCCCGCACCGACCGCAGCGGCTACCTCGACGTCCTGGTCAAGGGCGACCTCGCCCCAGGCTGGGGCTGCGCGAAACTCTCCACCGAGGGCACCGTCCCGGTGGACGCCCCGATCCGGGTCATCGACCCGTCGGTGAAACTCGGTGTCGTGTCCGACATCGACGACACCGTGATGGTGACGACACTTCCCCGGCCGCTGCTCGCCGCGTGGAACACGTTCGTCCTCGACGAGCACGCCCGCGCCGCCGTGCCCGGCATGGCGGTGCTCTACGAGCGGCTCGTGCACGCCAACCCCGGCACGCCCGTGATCTACCTCTCCACCGGCGCGTGGAACGTCGCGCCGGCCCTGACCCGGTTCCTGACCCGGCACCTCTACCCGGCCGGGCCGATCCTGCTCACCGACTGGGGACCCACGCCGGACCGCTGGTTCCGCAGCGGGCAGGAACACAAGCGCAAGTCGCTGCGCCGGCTCGCCGAGGAGTTCCCGGACGTGCGCTGGCTGCTCATCGGTGACGACGGGCAGCACGACCAGGAGATCTACTCCGAGTTCGCCCGCGAGCACCCAGAGAACGTGGCGGCTGTCGCGATCCGCCGGCTGTCCCCGGCCCAGGCCGTGCTGGCCGGCGCCATCCCCGGCCCGTCGGAGACCGCCGAGGTCGTGCCGTCCGGTGGCAAGACCTGGTTCTCGGCCCCCGACGGCGCCGGTCTCTGGTCGCTCCTGCGCGACACCGACTTGATTCCCAAGAAGCCGGAAAGCTAGGGTTTGTCCGCCTCGGGCCTGGTGCCCGTCTCGGCCACCCGGGCGTGCAGACGACTCCGGATCTCGTCCGGCGTGTACGCCCGCCGCCTGCGTTCCGCCCGCGCGAGCACCGCCCCCGTCGCCGCGACTCCCGCCAGCCCCGCCAGTCCCGCTATCTTCCACCAACGCATCAGCCGAGAATAGACACGTGGGAGCAGAACTCAGCCTCGATGAGGCCATCGACCTGACCCGTACGGGCGACATCTGGATCTTCCGTGGGCGATCCGGACCGGACCGGGCCATCCAGACCCTCACCAACAGCCCGGTGAACCACGTCGGGATGTCCCTGGTGATCGAGGACATGCCACCGCTGATGTGGCACGCCGAGCTCGGCAGATCACTCCCGGACATGTGGTCCGGCAAGTTCCAGCGCGGCGTCCAGCTGCACGACCTGCGCGACGCCGTCACCGTCTGGGCGCGCCGCTACGGCCAGCGCGGCTGGCTGCGGCAACTCGACCCCGGCGTCACCGGAGCCATGGAGGACAAGGCCCTCAAGACGGTCGCCCGCCTCGACGGCACCCCGTTCCCGTCCACCTCTCAGCTCGCTGCCCGCTGGGCACGCGGCCGGGTGCCGCAGATCCGGCTGCCCTGGCAGGAGAAGAAGGTCAGCGAGGCCACCCTGGAGAAGGCGTACTGCGCCGAGGTGGTCGCGGTCACCTACGAGGACATGGGTCTGCTGCCGCGCGGCCGTAAGGCGAACTGGTACGACCCGGGCCGCTTCTGGAGCGGCGACGAACTGGAACTCTGCCCCGGCTACAAGCTCGGCGACGAGATCGCGGTCCGGGTACCCGAGGCCTGACCCGCCGGTCCGCGTCCCCGTACCGGCCGCCGGAGGACTGCCGCACCGGGCGGCGCCGGCCACCGGGAGAAACGACTGTCGCGCACCGCTGTCTCAGTGTGCCCGAGACAGTGATGCGCGACAGTTCCGCGATGCGGTCGTGGTCAGCGGGTGCGCCGGCCGCCGCTGCGAGCCGAGAACGCCGCCGCGCCGCCGGACGCGCCGGTGGCGGTGGGACGCTGCTGGGGCGTACCGGATCGGGGTGCGGAAGCGGAACCACGAGCCTGCCCGGACCCGCGCTGCTGACCGGAGGTCCGCGCCTGGCCCGCGTTCGTACCGTGAGCGGCCGTGCGATCCGGGGAGGCCGCCCGCCGCCCGCGTCCGCCGTCGCCGGCCTGGCTGACGGCTGGCGTGTCAGTGGTCCCGGAGGCGCCGGGCCGGCCCCGCCGTGGCCGCCGCGACCGGGACCGCCCGGCCGGGCCGCCGTCCACGGATGCGCCCGAAGTGGCCGCCGCCGGACCGGCCGTACGCGAGGACGTCGCCGGGCGGGAGGAATCGGCCCGGGACGCTGCCGCCGGACGGGTCGCCGGAGCCGGGGGAGCGGGCGCCACGAAGGTCCGCTCGCCGGGCGCCAGCTGCGCCAGCAGGGAGTCGCCCGGACGGGTCCTGGTGGTCACCGGGCGGATGCCGGCCTTGCGGGCCAGGTCACGCACGTCGGACTGCTGCTCGTCGGTCATCAGCGTGATCACCGTGCCGCGGGCGCCGGCCCGCGCGGTCCGGCCGGACCGGTGCAGGTAGGCCTTGTGCTCGACCGGCGGGTCGGCGTGGATCACCAGGGCGACGTCGTCGACATGGATGCCGCGGGCCGCGATGTCGGTGGCGACGAGCGTCTCCGCGGTGCCGTCGGAGAACGCCGACAGGTTGCGGTTACGCGCGTTCTGCGCCAGGTTGCCGTGCAGCTCGACGGCCGGGACCCCGGCCGCGTTCAGCTGCCGGGTCAGCACCTTGGCCCGCCGCTTGGTGCGGGTGAAGACCACCGACCGGCCGGGCGCCGACAGCAGATCGACGAGGATGCCGAACCGGTCGTCGTCACGGACGTGCAGCACGTGATGGTCCATCTCGACGGGGGCCTGCGCCGCCGCGTCCACATGGTGTGTCACGGGCCGGCGCATGAACTTCTGCACCAGGATGTCCACCCCGTTGTCCAGGGTGGCCGAGAAGAGCAGCCGCTGCCCGCCGGCCGGGGTCTGCGACATGAGCCGCCGTACCACCGGCAGGAATCCCAGGTCGGCCATGTGGTCCGCCTCGTCGAGCACGGTCACCTCGACCGACTCGAGTGAGGCGTGCCCACTGCGGATGTGGTCGTCGAGCCGGCCCGGACAGGCGACCAGCACGTCGACGCCCGCCTTCAGCGCCTTGATCTGCGGGTTGGGTCCGACGCCGCCGAACACCACGAGGGTGCGCAGGCCGGCCGCGTCAGCCAGCGGGCGCAGCGTCGCCTCGATCTGGGTGGCCAGCTCCCGGGTGGGCGCCAGGATCAGCGCGCGGGGACGGCCGGGCTGCGGCTTGCGGGCCGCGGCCGCCAGGCGGGTCACGAGGGGGATCACGAAGGCATATGTCTTGCCGGAGCCCGTGCGTCCGCGGCCCAGCACGTCGCGGCCGGCCAGCGAGTCGGGCAGGGTGGCCGACTGAATGGGGAACGGGGTGCTGATCCCGAGCCGGTCCAGTGCCGTGGTGAGGACGGCGGGCACGCCGAGCTCGGTGAAGGTGGTCATGAAGCTGGGAACTCCCGATGGTCTAGGCCAGCCTGCCGGCGGTGTCGCACAGCGGCTGATCTGATCATTTTAGCTCGGCACCCTCCGCAACCGGTTCGCACCCGAAGGCGAACCGGATGGCACTCAGCGCACCCCATCTTTCTCCTCAGTGCCGGACGTCCCCCCGACCCGGCCGGTTCTGCGAGGAGACCCCCGATGAGCGCTGAGACACCTGCGATCGAGCGGCGTGGCGAGGACATCGTCCGGGCGAACATGCCGCTCGTCGGGCATCTGGTCCGCGAGATGCTGGCCCGTGTTCCCTCACACGTCAACCGGGACGACCTGTTGTCGGCCGGCTATGCCGCGCTCGTGGCGGCCGCCCGCGGTTTCGACCCGGAGCGCGGGGTGCCGTTCCCGCGCTTCGCTGCCGCCAGAGTACGCGGCGCGCTGCTGGACGAGCTGCGCGGCCTGGACTGGGCCAGCCGGTCGGTACGGCAGCGGGCACGGCGTACCGACTCGGCTCGCGAGGAGCTGATGAAGGAGCTGGGCCGTACCCCCACCGTCCAGGAGGTGGCCGAGAAGCTCGGATGCACCGTGGAGGACATCGAGAACGGCGAGGGTGACGTGCACCGCGCCACCGTCTTCAGCCTGCAGGGCTTCGCGACCGCCACCGCCGACGACATCGTCACCGAGCCCGGCGCGGGCCCGGAGGAGATGCTGCTGCGCCGGGAGCGGTTCGGCTATCTGCAGCACGCCGTCGACGCCCTGCCGGAGCGTCTGCGCGTGGTGGTGCGCGGGTACTTCTTCGAGGAGCGGCCGATGGCCCAGATCGCGGCCGAGCTCGGGGTCAGCGAGTCCCGGGTGTCGCAGCTGCGGGCCGAGGCGCTGGTCCTGCTCCGGGACGGGCTGAACACCCACCTGGACCCGGCTCTCGCGGCCGAGAACCCGCCGAAGGAGGGCTGTGTCGCCCGGCGGCGGGCCGCCTACTACGACAAGATCGCCAGCCGCGGGACGCTGCGTACCCGACTTGCCCTGACCGGCACCGACGGCCTGCCGCTGGCGGTCGCCTGAGACTCCTCCCGGAGTGCGGGGCCCGCCGCGGTTCGCGGCGGGCCCCGAAAAACCTCACGCGTTGGCGCAGGTCCCGGCCTTCTTCTGGGCGGCGATCGCCTTGTCGGCGCCAAGCTTGTAAAGGGACATACCCTCCTTGGCCGGCTCCAGCTTCCAGGCGTCCTGCTCGTAGACCATCGTGTACGACTGGGCAGCCACCAGTTGCTTCGCGATGATGACAGCCTTGTCGGTGCCTTCCAGGCGGGCGCTGGTGAGCTGGATCGCCAGGCCCTTGCGGGAGCAGGCGGTGTTCAGCTTCACGTAGTCGTCCTTGCTGATCGCCTGCTTGCCGGCCGAGGTGTACATCTCCCAGGCCCCGGCGAAGTCGCCGCCGCTGAACCGGTCGAAGACCGTCTGCGCGGCGGCCTTGGCGCCGTCCAGGGTCTTCGGCTCGGGGCCCCCGGCCGCCGCTGCCGCCGCGGCGTTGCCGTCCGGGTCCTTGCTCTCCTCGGAGCAGGCGGCGGCGAAGGACAGGGTGGCGGCCGCGGCGAGGGCCACGGCGCCTAGACGCAGGTGCTTCGGGTGGCTGTTGTCCATGTCCCGGTTAATGCCGACCGGCCGCCGCGCGTAACGGCCCCGGCGTGTCGAGACGGATTCCGGACACTTGCGCCCCAGGCCGTAACCCGAGACGCCTGAGCTATTCTGGGCGTTTGCCGAATGCTCCACGGGCAAACAAAATGGCAACCATAGAAATGGTTGCCGAACGCCGGAATGATAGCACGAAAAGGGGCGACTTTGTCAAGCTCGAGCGCCGACATCGATTCCGAGCAGGCGTACTTGACCACGCTCTACCAGCGCCTGGATCAATTACGTGAGCAGGCGGACAACAGGTTGCGCGCGATCCTGCTGGAGGGCGGCGGCACCCCTCAGGGCCGCGCCCAGCGGGAAGCCACCCGCAGCCACTATGCCGAACAACTGGCCCAGTTCAATTCCGTCGAGAACGGCCTGTGTTTCGGGCGTCTCGACTTCTCCGCGGACAGTCCGCGTTATATCGGGCGGCTCGGCATCTTCGCCGAGGACCGCGGCGCGGGTCCCCTCCTGGTGGACTGGCGTGCCCCGGCCGCCCGGCCCTTCTATCTCGCCACCGCAGTCAGTCCCGACGGCGTCACCCGGCGACGGCACCTGCGCACCCGCGGCCGGGTCCTCACCGGCATCGACGACGAGGTGCTCGACATCGAAGCCGGCGACGGCACCGGGCGGGAGGACGTGACCGGTGAGGCGGCGCTGCTGTCGGCGCTCACCGCGAACCGGACCGGCCGGATGCGCGACATCGTCGAGACCATCCAGGCCGAGCAGGACGAGGTGATCCGGTCCGGGCTGCCCGGCGCCCTCGTCGTCCAGGGCGGGCCCGGGACCGGCAAGACAGCGGTCGCGCTGCACCGGGCGGCGTACCTGCTCTACACGTACCGCGAGCAGCTGACCCGGTCCGGTGTACTGATCCTCGGGCCGAACACCACCTTCCTGCGCTACATCTCCCAGGTGCTGCCGTCGCTCGCCGAGACCGGGGTGTTCCTGGCCACCCTCGGCGACATGTTCCCCGGGATCCGTGCCCGCGCCGCCGAGTCACCCGAGGTCGCCGCGTATAAGGGCGGCCTCGGCATGCTCGACGCGCTGGAGAACGCGGTCGCCGACCGGCAGACACTGCCCGACGACTTCGTCGAGGTCGACCACGACGGCTACCCGCTGCGCATCGAACGCGAGGTGCTGCTCGCCGCGCGTACCGCCGCCCGGCGCTCCGAACGCCCGCACAACGTGGCCCGGCAGGTCTTCGTGACCGAGGCCATCCACCAGCTGTCCCTGCAGATCGCCGAGCGGATCGGCGCCGACCCGCTCGGCGGCGACAACCTGCTCTCCGAGGCCGACCTCGCCGAAACCCGGCGTGAGCTGCGCGAGGACGTCGACGTGCAGCAGGTGCTGTTCGACTTCTGGCCGGTGCTCACCCCCCGGCAGGTGCTGCGCGACCTGCTCAGCGACGCCGGCCGGCTGGAGTCGGCCGGGCTGCCGGCCTCGCTGCTGCGCGACCGGTCGGCCGGCTGGACCCCGGCCGACGTACCGCTCCTCGACGAACTTGCCGAACTCCTCGGCGTCGACGACACGCTCAAGGTCCGCGAGCAGCAGCGTCAGAGAAAGGCCGCCATCGAGTACGCCGAAGGCGTCCTGGAGATCGTCGAAGGTTCCCGGTCGCTCGACTTCGAGGACGAGGGCGCCGAGAAGGACGAGATCCTCTCCGCGCTGGACGTCGTCGACGCGGGCGCGTTCGTCGAACGTCACGAGGTGATCGACACCCGGACCGCGGCCGAGCGCGCCGCCGCCGACCGCACCTGGGTCTTCGGGCACGTCATCGTCGACGAGGCGCAGGAACTGTCCCCGATGGCCTGGCGGCTGCTGATGCGCCGCTGCCCGAGCCGGTCGATGACCGTGGTCGGTGACGTCGCCCAGACCTCCGAACTGGCCGGTACCACCACCTGGGAACAGGTCTTCGAGCCGTACGTGGCGCAGCGCTGGCGGATGGTCGAACTGAGCGTCAACTACCGCACCCCGGCCGAGGTGATGGCGGTCGCGGCCGACGTCCTGGCCGCCGTCGACCCGGCACTGCGGCCACCCCGGTCGGTACGGTCGTCGGGCGTCACCCCGTGGGCGCGGCGGGTGACACCGGCCGGTCTCTCCGAAGAACTCATCGCGGAGGTACGCAAGGAGGCCGCCCTCATCGAGGAGGGCCGACTCGGCATCCTGGTGCCCGACCGGCTTGAGGCGTCCCTCGGCGCCGATCTGGTGGCCGCGGTCCCGGGCGCGGCCGTGGGGGAGCAGCCCGACCTGCTCAACCACGTGGCCCTGATGACCGTCCGCCAGGCCAAGGGCCTCGAGTTCGACTCGGTCCTGGTGATCGCTCCCGACGAGATCATCGCCGAGTCGCCGCGCGGCCTCTCCGATCTGTACGTGGCGGTCACCCGGGCCACCCGGCATCTGGGTGTCCTGCACACCGCCGACCTCCCGAAGGTCCTGTCCTCACTCGCCTGACCCGTGTGGTGACCTGCGGCGGCGCTCGTGCCGCAGGTCACCGCGTTGCCGGTGTTGCCTCGCGGATGTGGTGATGTGCGGCGCGTATGGGGTCGCGCATCACCACGCTCGTGGGCCGGCACCGCTGGATGGGGCATAACGGGATTTAGGCTCTATAGCCTCTGGGGCATGGCGGAATTTCGTGTTGGTGTGGCCAGTGTCGATGAGATGCGGCTGGTGGCCGGCTGGGCCGCGGCGGAGGGGTGGAACCCCGGCGATGGCGACGCCGCTGTCTTTCACCCGGCCGACCCGGGCGGGTTTCTGATCGGGCGGCTGGACGGGCGGGCGATCACCTCGATCTCCGCGGTCCGCTACGGGAGCGGGCACGGGTTCATCGGGCTCTACCTCACCGTTCCGGAACACCGGGGACAGGGCTACGGGTACCGCACCTGGCAGGTCGGCATGGACCGGCTCGCCGGCCGCAACATCGGGCTCGACGGGGTGGTAGCTCAGCAGGGCAACTATCGCAGGTCCGGTTTCCGCGAGGCCTGGGTCACGACACGGTTCCAGGGGACGCCGGCCGGGGCGCAACGGGCCGCCGGCATCGAGGTCGCCGATGCGCGGAGTGCCGGGTTCGACGAACTGGCGGCCTATGACCGGCGGTTCTTCCCGGCGGAACGGGACGCGTTCCTCGCCCTGTGGATCACGGCTCCGGAACGGCGCGCGGTCGTGGCCCGGCGGGGTGGGGCAATCGCCGGCTTCGCGGCACGGCGCCCGGCCGGCGACGCCGACCGGATCGGACCGCTGTTCGCCGACTCGCCGGAGATCGCCGAGACCCTGCTCGCGGCGTTGAGCGGCGATCCCGAGGCGCCGGTCATGATCGACGTACCGGCGGACCACCGCGCAGCGACGGCTCTGGCCGAACGGGTCGGGCTCAAAGCCGCCTGGGACACCGCCCGGATGTACACGGGCGGCGTGCCCGACATCGATCGGAGCGGCATCTACGCCGTGACGACACTCGAACTCGGCTGACAACCAAGGCCCCTACCGGCTGTCACGCACCGCTGCCCAAGCAGCCTCAAACAGCGCTGCACAACAGCCGTTCCCGGCGGCTGGACGTAACCGCTGCCTCAGTGGTCTCGAGACAGCGGTGTGCGACAGCCGGTTTTGGTGGCTGGGCGTTACCGCTGTTTGGAGGTGTTGAGGTGGCGGTGGGGGACAGGTGGGGACTGGATGACGGGCGTACCGGATCGAGGGCTTGGGATCGGCGGTGGACGTGCCACCGGCCCGGTGTCCTGGAGGACACCGGGCCGGTCTGGTGATTCAAGGTCAGGCCGCGGTGGACCGGGCGCCACGGCCGATTGAGGTGTGGCCGTGCGCGTTGGTCATCGCCAGGCGGCTGCGCAAGTTGGTGTTGCCGGCGATGGTGGCGTAGTAGGTGGCGCGGCGGCGGGCCGTGATGCTCTCCGGGTTGTCCGGCACCGGCGCCATCTCCGGGTTGAGGTGGGTGTTGAGGCCGTCGCGCAGCAGCGAGAGCGCCTCGGCGCGCAGCTGGGAGACACGCGACTCGGTGACGCCGAGGTCGGTGGCGATCTCGGCCATCGGCCGCTCCTGCAGGAAGTACTCGGTGACGACGGTCTGCAGGCGCTCCGGGAGCGAGTCGATGGCGTGGTGCAGGTAGCCGATCTGCTCGCGGCGCAGCAGCATCTCCTCCGGGCCGGGCTCGCGCTCGGTGACCAGGTCGTCGGCGCTGCTGGTGGTGAAGCCCTGCAGTGACAGGACGGTGGCGCGCTGCACGTCGGTGTCGGTCTGGTGCAGGTCGGTGGTGGTGGTGCCGAGAGCCTGCGCCAGTTCCTCCGGCGACGGCGTACGGCCGAGCGTCGTGGTGAGCTGCTGCCGGGTGACGTCGGTGTTGCGGGCCTTGGACCGCACCGAGCGGGTCGCCCAGTCGAGGGCGCGCAGCTCGTCGAGGAGGGCGCCGCGGATGCGGGTTCCGGCGAAGCGGTGGAACGGGACGCCGCGCTGCGGGTCCCAGCCGCGGGCCGCGGTGACCAGGGCGTGCAGGCCGGCGCTGGTCAGGTCATCGCGGTGGATGTGGTTCGGGATGCGGCTCAGCATGTCCCGCACCAGGTGACCGACCAGCGGCATGTGCGTGCGGATCAGGTCCTCCTGCTCGCGCACGGTGAGCACGGGCGTGGCGGATGCGGTGTCGGCGGTGAGGTCGGCAGCGGTCGTCACGGTGCTGGTCATGTAGTTTCCCCCGGTTGCTCGTCGGCGCCCCTGGCTGGGTGGGCACCGGCTGACAGGAGAAACTTTCAAGCGCGGAGGGTGCAGCCTCCGGTCACGGACAGTTGCGCTCGGGTTGCGCTGGCCCGCCGTTTTCCGCGATGGCCTTCCATCGGCTGCCGGGGGGCCCGGTTGAGACTTCCCGGAGCGGTGAGGCAAGGTGTCCCGCATGGACCTGACCGACACGGGTACGGCCGTCAACCTCATCTCCGGCCTGGTGATCCTGACCGGCGTCATCGGCGTGATCGTGCCGGTTCTGCCGGGGCTCCTGCTGACCTGGGGCGGAGTGATGCTCTGGGCCGTGCTCGGTGAGGGCTCGGGCGGGGCGCGGCTGCTGGTCGCGGTGATCGCCACGCTGATCGCCGTCGCCGGCCTGGTGATCAAGTACCTGTGGCCCGGCAAGAAGCTGAAGGACACCGGCGTGCCCACCTCGGCCGTGGCGGTCGGCGGTGTGCTGGGCCTGATCGGCTTCTTCGTGGTGCCGTTCGTCGGCCTGGTGCTCGGCTTCGTGCTCGGCGTATGGCTGATGGAGCTGCGCCGGCTCGGCTCCGAGCGCGCCTGGTCGTCGACGCGTTCGACGATCGGGGCGGTCGGCCTCTCCCTGCTGGTGGAGCTGGCCTCGGCCCTGCTGATCGCGGTCGTCTGGCTGTTCGGCCTGGCCTTCGCCTGAAGCCGCAGGTCGTCTAGGGCTGTGTCCCGGGCGCTTCCACTGCGGCGGCGGAGTCCCGCAGGCGGCGCTGCCGTCGCTGGGTGAGCAGGAGCAACAACGGGACCGCGGTCAGCGCGGCGGCCACCGACGCGGCCGCGACCACGGTGAACCCGGTCGGCCCGGACGGGTGCGCCGCCGTGGCTCCGGCGGCGGTGCCGGACGCGATCGGCGGCGCCGCCGCGGCCGAACTGGCGGCGGCGACCTCCTCCGGCGTGACCAGCTTGCCGACCGAGCTGCCGGCCGGCAGGGAGAAACCCCAGTCGAGCAGCGCGGCGCCCTGTTCCCAGCCACGTTTCGGGCGGGCCTCCGCGCCCAGCAGGGTCGCGACGAGGGTGCGCCCGTTCCGGGTGGCCGCGCCGACGTAACTGTGCCGGGCCACGGTGGTGAAACCGGTCTTGCCGCCGAGCGCGCCCGGGTAGTTGTAGATCAGCTTGTTCTCGTTCTGGAACTGGAAGCCGCCGACCTTCTTCGGTTTGGTCTGCGCCGGCATCCGCGCGATCCGGGTGAGCACGTACTTGCGGAAATCGGCGTTCGCGAAGCAGACCCGGGCGATCAGCGCGAGATCGTACGAGCTGGTGAACTGGCCTTTCCCGTCGAGTCCGGACGGGGTGACCGCATGGGTCTGGCGGGCGCCGAGCGCGGCGGCCTTGGCGTTCATCGCCGCCACGGTTTTCTGCAGCCCGTCCGGCCCGCCACCGCCGGCGAGCCGGGCCAGCGCGTTGGCCGCGTCGTTGCCCGAGTTGAGCATCAGGCCCAGCCAGAGCGTCGAGATCGAGTAGGTGCCGCCCTCCACCAGGCCGACCGCCGAACTGCCCGGCTCGATGTCCAGGTCGCCGCGGGTGACGGTCATCTTCTGCGCCGGGTCGAGCTGATCGATCGCGGTCGCGGCGAGCAGCATCTTCTGCACGCTGGCCGGGGTCTGGTGCACGTGCGGGCCGCAGGCGCCGAGCACCTCGCCGGTGTCCAGGTCGGCGACGAGCCAGGTGGTCGCGGTGAGGGCGGGCGGCGCCGGGCTGCCCGCCGGGACGACCAGGCCGCGTGTGGCGAGGGCCTGCCCGCCGACCGCCATGTCCTCGGCGACGTCGGCCGGGGGAACGGGCCGTGGCGGGGCGCTCGGCTTCGCGATCAGCGGCTTCGGGCAGGGGATCTCGGCGGCCGCGGCCGCTGCGGCGGGGGACGGGGCGCCGATCATCGGGACGGCGAGGAGGACGGCGGTCAGCGCCGGCACGAGCACTCTCACGGCCAGCGGTCTCCGGCGGCGAGACGGCGGTCGAGGAGGGTCTGCAGCGGGATCGGCTCCCCGTCGCCGCCGCCCGCACCGACGATCAGCCGGGCGGCGCTCGGGGTGAGCTCGGCACCGGTGAACCGGGCCCGCAGCGACGGTGCCACGGTGAGCACGTAATACTCCCCGTCCTCGCCGACGGCCACCGACCGGTCCGATTTGAGATACCACCCACGGACGTGCGTCTTGTACGTCGATCGGCCGTCCAGGCTGCGCGCGGAAAGCACGTGCGGCCGCAGTCCGGCCTCGCCGGCCAGCCGGACGAACTCGTCGAGCAGCGCCTCGGCCCGGCGCGCCTCCGCGGCCCGGTCGGCCTCCAGCGCTGCGGCTCGAACGGCCACGGCCCGCCGTTGCTGCTCCCGCCAGACAGCCTGCTCGTCCTGCATGGCGCCGACCCTAACGTGGGACCCCGGCGGCGGCCAACCGGGCTTTGAAGGATTCGGCTCCCATTCGCCAGTCCCATTCCGATAACTAAGTGGAAAGAATTGCCGGATCGCGGTCAGGAGTTGCGCCACGGACGCCTCGCGCGCCAGACTGAGGCTTATTCGCGACCTACCCTCAGTCTCACTCGAGCGTAGGCCGCCGACGGAGGCCTCCACCGTCGCGAATATGCCTCACTGGGCGCGGTTGAATTATTCTTCTCGGGAGTCGTTATGGCGCGGCAGGTAATCACCACCCTGATCGACGATCTGGACGGCAACAAGGCGGATCGGACTGTCGAGTTCAGCCTTGACGGCGTCAGCTACACGATCGACCTTTCCGAGGCCAATGCCGGCAAGCTGCGTAAGGCTCTGGACCCGTTCATCAGCGCGGGCACCCGTCTGGGACGGACCGCGCCGGGCCGCATCCCGTCCCGTGGCGCCGCTCCGGCCCGCACCGCCGGGTCACGTGACGAGAACCGGCTGGTCCGTGAGTGGGCGATCCGCAACGGGCACCAAATCTCCGAGCGGGGACGCATTCCGCAGGAGGTCAGCAACGCCTACCGGGCCGCGCACGGCCGCTGATTCGCAACGGTTGTCACCGTGCCGGTGTGCATACCGGCACGGTGGGTGACCGCTGGGTGAGAAATCCCACCCCCTGCGAATTGGGCGCGGAATTTCATTCCGGGCGGCTCAGCCGTGACGCAGTCGGGGCAGTTCGGCGGCCACCGCATCCAGCACCTTCTCGTCGCCCGCGTACCAGCTCGACTCGCGCGGCCAGTGCGTGATCACATCGGTGAATCCCAGCTCCCGGGCGCGACCGATGGCATCCGTGAATGCGTCGACGCTGCTCATCGAGAACACCGGTGACGAGTCCAGGTTGAGGTAACGGTCCATCGCGTCGCGCGGACGGCCGGCGGCGTCGAGGGCCGCGTCGAATCGATCCCGGATGACGGCCACCTCTTTCCACCACAGTTCCGCATCGTCGGACTGCGGGCCGGTGGTGACCCAGCCGTCGCCGAAGCGCACCGCCAGGCGCAGCGCCCGTGGCCCGTTGGCGGCGATCACGAACGGCGGCCGTGGCTGCTGGACGGGGCCGGGGATGCTGCGCGCGTCGACGGCCGAGAACCACTCGCCCGACCAGGTGGTCGACGGCTGCCGCAGGATGGTGTCGAACAGCTCCAGGAACTCAGCGAACCGGTCGACCCGGGCGCGCGGTGTCAGCTCGGGGCCGCCGAGCACCGCCGAGTCGAAGCCGATGCCGCCGGCGCCGAGCCCGAGGATCAACCGGCCGCCGGAGATGTCGTCGAGTGCGGTCGACTCGCGCGCGAACCGTACCGGATGCCGGAAGTTCGGGGTCGCCACATACGTTCCCAGGCGGATCCGGGACGTGACGGTCGCCGCCGCGGTGAGGGTCGGCACCGAGTCGAACCACGGGCCGGCGATCAGGTCCCGCCAGCCCAGATGGTCATAGGTCCAGGCATGGTCGAAGCCGTACTCCTCGGCGAGCCGCCACCGCCGGCTCGCGGCGGACCAGCGCTGGTCGGGAAGGATCACGATGCCGATACGCACCCGGCGAGCCTAGCCTCAGGCGGTCTGCCGGTCCTGATGCCCCGTCTCCTCGGGCGAGGCGGCCACCTCGAACGCCTGCAGAGCCCGGAGCAGGTCCTGCTGAGCGGCCGGCGACATCCGCTCGAGCACGCCGGCGAGCGCGGCCTGGCGGCTCTCCCGCAGGCCCGCCAGGAGCCGGCGGGAGGCCGAGGTGAGCAGGAGCCGCACCTCGCGGCGGTCCCGGGGGTCGGCGACCCGGCGGAGCATGCCGGTCGCCTCGAGACGGTCACAGAGGCGGCTGGCCGACGACGGCACCACGTCGAGGGCCTCGGCCAACCGGCTCATGTTGGTGTGCCGGTTCTCGGCGACGATGGTCAGCACACGCAGCTGGGCGGGCGGGACCGTCGGCTGCTGGGCGAGCCGGGCCCGTTCGAGGACGGCCACCAGTGCCTCCACCGACGACTCGACAGCCGCGGCGATCTCGGTGGAACGCTCCATCGGTGTTTTCCCGTCATTGCAAGTCGGCGGGGCCCGTAAACCTACTCGTATACCCGGCCGGCCGTGCTGTAAACAGCATCAGCGTCGCCAATCCAAGCAGACCATGACCGCGTCATCGTCCGGTTCGGCTCCGGCATGGTACTCGCGCAAGCCCCGCATCACCGTACCGACCGCCTCCGTGGCGGGCTGCAACCGTGTCCGGCGAAGTGCGGTGACCAGGGCGGCCTCACCGTATGGCGGCATGTCGGCGGGGGCAGCCGCGTGAACGCCGTCACTGACGACCAGCATCCGGTCGCCCGGTTCCAGATGGAAGCGCTGGATCTCGTAGCGCGCCTCACCGAACATGCCGAGCGGCAGTTGCTGTTCCAGCGGCACCTGCTCGATGCCGCTGCCCCGGGCGATCAGGCAGTGCGGCGAGCCGGCGTCGACCGCGGCCACGCTGCCGCTGATCAGGTCGATCTCGAGGAGCAGGGTGGCGGTGTGCAGGCTGCCGCCGTACCGGGAGTGGATCGCGTCGGAGGCTAGTTCGGCCTGCTCGACGATGTCGGCGCCGCAGCGGCGGGCGTTGCGCATGGCGTTGACGGCCAGTGAGGTGAGCAGAGCCGCCTCCACGCCGTCGCCGTCGCCGTTGAGCACGGTGAGGGTCAGCCGGTCGCCGTCCAGGGCCCAGTCGAAGTGGTCGCCCCGGACGGCGTACGCCGGCTCGAGCTGCCCGGCCACCAGGAAGCGTTCGTCGCCGAGGGACCGGCCGGGCAGCAGATCCCACTGGAGTTCGGCGGCCATGGTGAGCCGCGCCCGGCGCTGGGCCCGGCGGTAGCGGTCGGTGGCCGTCCCGGCCGCGCGCAGTGCGGTGGCCAGGTCGTCGCTGTCGGTGGAGAGTCGATCGGAGAGGTCGTCGGCGGGCGGGGCGGGCAGTTCCACGCGGAGGACGCCGAGGCGCTCGCTCCAGCAGGTCAGCGGCAGGTGCAGCCGGACCGGGCCGGACGGCGCGTGGTCGACGCTCGCGCGCTGGCTGGCGAAGCAGCGCAAGGCGGCGGCCCCGTCGGCGGGCTCGGGCTCGCCCAGCAGGGGGAGCAGGCGAGTCCCGGTCAGATCGGGCACGAGTACCTCGACCGCGCCCGCGGAGAAGTGACGGCGCAGATGCTCGGCGGTCACCTCAGGCAACCGGTCCGGTGGAGCGGCTCGCAGAAGCGAGCCGAGGGACATCGGCTGATCTGACATTCCGGACCCCTCTCTCGCGAACCGACGACAGGATGTTTGTTATACGGCAAGCAAATCGCGCCGGTGCCACCCACCCAGGGCGACCCGGCGCGATGAGCCCTTTCAGGCAAACGACTTCTCGAAGTGGATCAGACTTCCGCTGCGCGGGCTGGAGTGCATGCGAACGTTCTCGCCCAGCGCCCTGATCAGGAGAAGGCCCCGCCCGCGCTCGCTGGTCGGCGAGGGCGCGGCGTCCACCGCGGGATCGAAACCGGACCCGTGGTCCAGCACGTCGATGGAGCAGTGATCTTCACCCACGTCGAGGCGAACCTCGAAGTTCTCCACCCCGCCCGCGTGCTTGACCACGTTGGCACACGCCTCGGTGAGGGCGATCTCCAGATCGGCGCCGGCCTGACGATCCACACGAAGAGTCGTCAGGGCGCACCGCAACAGCCGTCGCACGGCGGGGACACTGTCCACCTCGCGGGGCAGATTGAGCCGAACCGACATGCGCATGCGTCTTATGTGCCCGATCACCCCTCCGATTAACCGTGACTCCGGTGACCCGGTCCCCGATTCGTGTTATCCATGTGGGCCCCGTGCGTCTCCTTGTACAGCGCACGGAGGAGTGGGAGAGACATGGTGGGACAACCCGACACGGCGACCGTGGCAGCCGCCCGCGCCGGAGACCCGGTGGCGGTCGACCGGCTGGTCGCCGGCTATCTGCCGCTGGTCTACACCATCGTGGGCCGTGCCCTGGAGGGGCACGCCGACGTCGACGACGTGGTCCAGGAGGTCATGCTCCGGGTGCTGCGCAACCTCGGCGAGCTGCGCGACCCGTCGGCGTTCCGCTCCTGGCTGGTCGCGATCACCGTGCGCCAGGTGCGGGAACGCTTCCGCGGCCGGCCGCCGGCGGTGCCTCTCGACCCGGACCTGAGCGACCCGGGCGCCGACTTCACCGATCTGGCGATCACCCGGCTGGAGCTCTCCGGGCAGCGCCGGGAGACCGCCGAGGCGACCCGCTGGCTCGACGACGACAACCGGGAACTGCTCTCGCTCTGGTGGCTGGAGGCTTCCGGCGAACTCACCCGGGACGAGATCGTCGAGGCGAGCGGGCTGGGCCGCCAGCACGCCGCGGTCCGCATCCAGCGGATGAAGGGTCAGCTCGAGACGGCCCGCGCGGTGGTCCGGGCGCTTCGCACGCCGCGCTGCGCGGAACTGGCCGGCCTGCTCACGTCATGGGACGGTCGTCCCAGTCCGCTCTGGCGCAAACGTATCGCCCGGCACACCCGCGACTGCATGCACTGTGTCCCCGCGTGGCAGGGCCTGGTCGAGGCGGAACGGCTTCTGGCGGGCATGGCGCTGGTCCCGATCCCGGCCGGCCTCGGCTCCGCCTTCGGGCACGGCAGTCTTCTCTCCGGTACGGCCACGACGGCCACGACCGCAGTGCACGCCGCCCCTCTGAACATCGCGGCGAAGGCGGGCGTCCCGCTGCTCCAGAAGGCGCTCGCCGGGGTGCTGGCCACCGGTGTGGTGGCGGGCGGTGGTGCGGTCGTCTACACGTACCGCACCCCGGCGGAGCCGATCACCACCGCGGCGGCCGTCGCATCACCGCAAGCACCGCCCGCGTCGGCAGCCGTGCCGCCGTCGCCCACGCCGTCCCGGACCAGCCCGTCGGCGTCGCGCCCGGCGTCGCCGTCGGCGAACCCGGCCAGCGTGGCGCCGCCCGTGACGCGCTCGGCGAAGAAGGGCGCGGCGGTGTGGAAGTTCGCCGGATCGAAGGCGGCCCTCAAGGACGTCGGCGCCTCCTGGTACTACACGTGGGCGGTGCACAACGACGACGCTCCCGGCCCCGCCGGCGTCGAGTTCGTGCCGATGATCTGGGGCGGTGCCAACGTCGACGACGCCACCCTCAAGCAGGCGAAGGCCGAGGGCGACGTGCTGCTCGGTTTCAACGAGCCGGACCTGGCCGAGCAGTCGAACATGACGGTCGAGGCCGCCCTGGCCGCCTGGCCCAAGCTCGAGGCCACCGGGATGAGGCTGGTCAGCCCGGCGGTGGCGTTCGGGGGTGACACGCCCGGCGGCTGGCTGGACCGCTTCATGAAGGGTGCCTCCGCGAAGGGCCTGCGGGTCGACGCGATCGCGCTGCACTGGTACGGCTCCGACTTCAGCGCCGCCTCGGTCAACCAGTTCCTCGGCTACGTCGACGCCGTGCACAAGCGCTACGGCAAGCCGATCTGGATCACCGAGTTCGGCCTGATCAATTTCAGCGGCTCACCGAAGTACGCGAGCGACGCTCAGAAGGTCGCCTTCATCAAGGGCACCACGGCGGGCCTGAAGAAACGGTCGTACGTCGAGCGCTATGCCTATTTCGGCCTGCCGGCCGTGGGGGACAGCGTCGACTTCGGCCTCTACCGCGACGGCGACAGCCCCACCGAGGCGGGCAAGGCCTACCGCGCCGCGGGCTAGAGTCGGGTTCATGATTCGGTTCGGGTACAAGGCGTCGGCCGAGCAGTTCGCGCCGGCTGAGCTGCTCAAGTACGGCATTCTCGCGGAGGAGCTGGGTTTCGACTCCGTCTTCGTCAGCGACCACCTGCAGCCGTGGCGGCACGACGGCGGCCATGCTCCGGCGGCCCTGCCCTGGCTGGGTGCGCTCGCGGCGCGGACCGAGCGGGTGCTGATCGGGACCAGCGTGCTGACACCGACGTTTCGTTACCACCCGGCCGTGGTGGCGCAGGCCTTCGCGACGCTCGGCTGCCTGGCGCCGGGCCGCGCGATCCTCGGTGTCGGCTCCGGCGAGTCGCTGAACGAGGTGCCGCTCGGCACGCGGTGGCCGGACGGCAAGGAGCGGTTCGCTCGTCTCAAGGAGGCGGTGCTGCTGATCCAGAAGTTGTGGGCCGAGGACCGGGTCACCTACGAGGGACAGTTCTACCAGACTGAGAACGCCACGATCTATGACAAGCCGGATGTTCCGGTGCCGGTCTACATCGGGGCGTCCGGCCCGGCGGCCACCCGGCTGGCCGGGCGGATCGCGGACGGGTTCATCACGACCAGCGGCAAGGGGCACGCGCTCTACACCGACACGCTGCTGCCCGCGGTCACCGAGGGAGCCGAGAAGGCCGGCCGCAAGATCGACGACCTGGACCTGCTGATCGAGGTCAAGGTGTCCTTCGACGACGACATCGAGCGGGCCCGCAACGACACCCACTACTGGGGAGCGCTGGCGCTGTCGCCGGAGGAGAAGACCGGCGTCGAGGACCCGGTCGAGATGCAGCGGCTCGCCGACGCCCTCCCGGTCGAGCGGACCGCGACCCGGTGGATCGTCTCGTCGGATCCGGCCGAGCATGCCGCCAAGGTCGCCGAGTACCTCGACATGGGCTTCAAGCACCTGGTCTTCCACGCGCCCGGCCCGGACCAGGAGCGGTTCCTGCGCCTGTACTCGGAGCAGATCCTCCCGCAGTTGCGCTCCCGCACCTGACCGTTCCCCCGCTGTCACCCACCGCTGTCTCGCGGGTGCTGAGGCAGCGGTGCGTGACAGCCGGGGTCTGGGTCAGACCGAGCGGAGATGGCCTCGGCCGCCGCCGGAGCCCCCGCCCTCACCGTTGATCACCCGGAGATTGGGGCGGCCCTGGGTACGTGGGCGGTTGAGGTCCACCTCGGGGCGGCCGTCCCGCCAGCGGCGCCGATTCAGGGCCTCAGCCGCCGGCCGGTAGGGGATCGGCCGGCCCGCCGCCCCCCGGCGGTCCAGGGTGATGTCGGTGCGCTGGCGCTCCGGTCCGCGGCGTTCGGAACCCCGCCGATCCGGGAAGCCCAGGCCCGTGCTGTTCGGTAGGGCGGGACGCGCGGCTGTGGCGGGATTCGGGGCGGGCCACCGATCCGGGTTCTGGGCCGGCGAGGCGATCGGTCGGCGCGGGGCATTGACCGGACCGGCGAGGACCGAACCAGCGTTGACCGGGCCCGGGAGAACCGCACCAGCGTTGAGCGGGCCGGGGACGACCGATCCGGCGTTGACGGGGCCTGGGACAACCGCACCGGCGTCGATCGGGCCGGTGAGGATCGGTGCGGGCGCCGGCCGGGACGCGCCGCCGGTCAGCACCACGATGCTCCCCGCCGAGGGGGTACGCGTCTTCCGGCGGCGGGCCAGATACTCCCTGGCCACCGCATACATGGCGGTGACCAGCGGCGTGCCGCCGAACCCGGCGTGTGCGGCGACCGGTATCTCGGTGACTCGCAGCCCGGCGGCCCGGGACCGTACCGCGAGCAGCGGTTCTCCGTCGCGGCCGTCGCCGCGGGCCGGATCGGTGCCGGCGACCCGGGGCAGTCCGAGGCGGCCGGCCCGGTCGCGCCGGAAGGCCCGCAGGCCGGAACCGGGGCCGGACGGGCGGCAGCCGAGGAGCACGCTCATGAACCAGAGCAGGATCAGGTCGGTGCGCCGGGCCGGCCGGCAGCCCTCGGCCACATCCGCTCCGGCGCGAAGCGCTTCGACGTACCGGGGCAGTGTCGCCGGGTCGGCTGAGCCGTCGCCGGGCAGCGTCACGACCACGTCCTTCGTTGCGGCGGCCACCCCGCAGGCGACAGCGTTACCGATGCCGTAGCGGGTCTGACGGATCACCCGCGCGGGCCGGGGCAGCGGCAGCACCGTGTCCTCGTCGGGACCGACGACCACGATCACCTCGTCCACCGCGGGCAGCCCGGCGAACATCAGAGGCAGGTGCCCGGTGGACTCGGCCGGGATCACAACGCTCACGGAGAGTGACTGCGGTTCTGGCATGTGAAACGACTCCCGGCTCGGTGGCGTTGCTGCGCCCGAAGCTACCGGTCCGCAACCGGCCTGCACCCTGGCCTATCGGCTGATGGTGATCATCTGCGCGGACCGAAGGGCCGGCGACGGTCCGTGCGGGTTGTCGGGTCGTCACGCAGCGTACAGAAATTGGGTAGGGTGATCGATGTGAAACTCGGTCTGCACATCTCCTCCTTCACCTGGCCCGACGGTGCACAGCACCTCGGTCCGATGTTCGCCGGCATAGCGTCGGCCGCCGACGACGCTGGTTTCGACCGGATCAGCGTGATGGACCACGTCTGGCAGATCCACGTGAACGGCCCGCCCGAGATGGAGATGCTGGAGGCCTGCACGGCGCTCGGCTTCCTGGCCGCGCACACTCACCGCGCGAAACTGCTCACCCTGGTGACCGGGGTGGTCTACCGCGAACCCGGCCTGCTGGCCAAGGCGGTGACCACGCTCGACGTGCTCTCCGGCGGCCGGGCCATCCTCGGTGTCGGCGCCGCGTGGAACGCCGAGGAGTCGATCGGGCTCGGCCTGCCGTTCCCGCCGACCGCCGAGCGGTTCGAGCGGCTCGAGGAGGCGCTGCGGATCTGCCGGCAGATGTTCGGCGGCGACGAGACCCCGTTCGCCGGGAAGCACTACCGGCTGGACCGCCCGCTCAACTCGCCGCTTCCGCTGAGCCGGCCGCGTCCGCCGATCCTGGTCGGCGGCGGCGGGGAGAAGAAGACGCTGCTGCTCGTCGCGAAGTACGCCGACGCCTGCAACCTGATGAACGACGACGCCCTGCCGCACAAGCTGGACGTACTGAAACGGCACTGCGACGCGGTCGGCCGGGACTACGACGAGATCGAGAAGACGGTGCTCTACCGTTTCACCGACGACCCGGCCGAGACCGCGACCGCGGCCCGCCGGTTCGCCGGACTGGGCATCACGGTCATGCACGGCCCGGTCCGTGACGTGTGGCAGAGGACCGGGCAGCTCGCCCGGCACGTGGAAGCGGTGGGGAATCTGTGAGCATCGAAGCGGTCGTCTTCGACCTGGACGGCGTCATCATCGACACCGAGGAGGTGTGGGAGGAGGTCCGGCGCGGTTACGTCGCCGAGTTCGGAGCCGAGTTCCTGCCCGACTCCCAGGACCGGATGATGGGCATGAGCACCGGGGAGTGGTCCGCGCACCTGGCCGACGAGGTGGGCGTGCCCCGTACGGCCGAGGAGGTCGCCGCCGACGTCCTGGGCCGCATGGCCGGGCGTTACCGCGAGGCCCTGCCGGTGATCCCCGGCTCGGTCGAGACGGTGCGGGCGCTGGCGGGCCGGTATCGGCTGGCCCTGGCCAGCTCGTCGGCGCGGATCCTGATCGACCAGGTGCTGGCGACGGCCGGGCTGACCGATGTCTTCGAGGCGACGTTCTCCACCGAGGAGGTGCCGCGCGGCAAGCCGTATCCCGATGTCTATCTCACCGCGGTCGCCGCGCTGGGCCTGACGCCGGACGTCTGCGCGGCGGTCGAGGATTCCAGCAACGGTCTGCGGTCGGCGGCGGCGGCCGGCCTCACCGTGATCGCGGTGCCGCACGGCGTCTACCCGCCGGCCGAGGATGCCCTGGCCGGCGCGCGTCTCGTGGTCAAGTCGATCACGGAGGTAACGCCGGACTCGATTTCGAACCTGTGAGATCGGTGTGAAAATTCATCGATAGGGGTACGTCGCGGGCCACATTTGTAGGAGGTGGCCCGTGACGGGACTCCGGCTCGACGTGGGGTTCGTCGACTATCTGATTCTGGCGATCTATTTCGTCACCGTCCTCGGCGTGGGTTTCGCCGCCCGCCGCGCGATCACCAGCAGCGCCGACTTCTTCCTCTCCGGCCGCTCGATGCCCGCCTGGGTGACCGGCCTGGCGTTCATCTCGGCCAACCTGGGTGCCCTGGAGATCGTCGGCATGGCCGCGAACGGCGCCCAGTACGGCCTGATGACGCTGCACTACTACTGGATCGGCGCGGTGCCGGCCATGGTGTTCCTCGGCATCGTGATGATGCCGTTCTACTACGGCTCCAAGGTGCGCAGCGTCCCCGAGTTCCTGCGGCTGCGGTTCAACCGGCCCACCCACCTGTTCAACGCGGCGAGCTTCGCGGTGGCCCAGGTGCTGATCGCGGGCGTCAACCTCTACGCCCTGGCGTTGATCCTGCAGGCGCTGCTCGGCTGGCAGCTCTGGACCTCGATCGTGATCGGCGCCGTGATCGTGCTCGCCTACATCGTGCTGGGCGGTCTCTCCGCCGCGATCTACAACGAGGTGCTCCAGTTCTTCGTCATCATCGCGGGCCTGCTCCCGATCACGATCATCGGCCTGGTCAAGGTCGGCGGCATCGACGGCCTGTTCGAGAAGGTGCGGCAGAGCCCGCTCGGCGAGGCCGGCCTGCACACCTGGTCGAACACCGGCGGCACCGAGAACCCGCTCGGCGCCAGCTGGATCGGCATCGTCTTCGGGCTGGGTTTCGTGCTGTCGTTCGGCTACTGGACGACCAACTTCGCCGAGGTGCAGCGGGCCCTCAGCGCCAAGGACATGAGCGCGGCCCGGCGTACCCCGATCATCGGGGCGTTCCCGAAGCTGCTGATCCCGGCGGTGACCGTGATCCCCGGCCTGATCGCTCTGGTCACCGTGCAGGGGCTGGGCGCGCCGGAGGGTGACCTCACCTACAACAACGCGATCCCGCTGCTGATGCGTGACCTGCTGCCCAACGGCGTGCTCGGGGTGGCGGTGACCGGTCTCGTGGCGTCGTTCATGGCCGGCATGGCGGCGAATGTCAGCGGCTTCAACACGGTGTTCACCTACGACATCTGGCAGACGTACGTCCGCAAGAACCGCGACGACGGCTACTACGTGCGGGTGGGCCGGATCGCGACGGTCGGCGGCATCGTGGTCGGCATCGGCACGGCGTTCATCGCCGCCGGTTTCGACAACATCATGAACTACATCCAGGCGTTGTTCTCCCTGTTCAACGCACCGCTCTTCGCCACCTTCATCGTGGGCATGTTCTGGAAGCGGATGTCGGCGTGGGCCGGTTTCTGGTCGCTGCTGCTCGGCTTCCTGGCCGCGTTCGCGCTCTACATCGCGCATCTGACCGAGGTCGTCAAGTTCAACTCCGACCTGGAGCAGAGCTTCTGGGGTGCCGGGCTGGCCTTCGTGACGGCGGTCGTGGTGGCGCTGGTGGTCACCCCGTTCACCCCGGGCAAGCGCGACGACGAACTGCAGGGCCTGGTCTACGGCATGAGCAGCACGACCGGGGACGTGCTGGCCGCCGACAAGGTCTGGTGGCGCAACCCGGTGCTGCTGGGCGTCATCGCCGTGGTGCTGGCCATCGCGCTGTACATCCCCGTCTGGTAAAGGGAGGCGACACTCATGGCGGAACGCAAACTCGCGCGGCTGTTCGACGTACGGCGGGTGATCGGTGGCCTGTTCGTGGTGTACGGCGTGATCGTCACCCTGATCGGCCTCCTCGACGGCCCGTCGGACCTGGAGAAGGCGCAGGGCGTACGCATCAATCTCTGGATGGGTCTGGGCATGCTCGTCCTCGGCCTGCTGATGCTGCTCTGGCTGCGGCTCAACCCGCCGAAGGAACCGGCGGTGAAAGAGGCGGACCGCGAGGACTGATTGCCGGATCGTTGTGCCCGGGTTGTGATCGGGTTTCTCCACCACCCCGAATCGTCAACCCGGGCCCTGGTCCGACCGATTACCTGGGCATGAACCCCCTCGCCTCAATCAGCGGCCTCGCTACCGAGGCCAGCCGCCGGCCCATCGGCTGGCAGGTGCAGCTCCGCGTCGACTATGTCGTCAACAGGGTGATGCAGACGCATCGCGGGCAGTCCGAGGACACCGTCAAGCAGGCCATCCAGGACCAGCTCAAGATTTACGGCGTCGTGCCCAACAAGCGCCAGGTGTCGCAGTACGCGTCAGCGATCTCGTCGCTGCCGCCGATACCGCCCGCCGGCTGAGTGCTCAGCGGGCCGGGAAACGCAGAATCCGGTCGTCGGAGTCGCGTGCGTCGCCGCGGCCGTCGGTGTTCGAGGTGGTCAGCCACAGCGAACCGTCCGGCGCCACGGCGACCGTGCGCAACCGGCCGTATTTCCCGGTGAACTCAGCCTTCGTCGATCCGCCGCCGAGCGGCACCGTCCACAGTCGTTCGCCCTTCAGCGCGGCGACGTAGAGGGTGCCGCCGGCCACGGCCGCGCCGCTCGGGGACGCGTCGTCGGTGCCCCACTGCACAATCGGGTTCACGTAGCGGTCGCCATCGGTGCGGCCTTCGACCTCGGGCCAGCCGTAGTTCTTCCCGGCCTCGATGACGTTGACCTCGTCCCAGCGGTCCTGACCGAACTCGATGCCGTACATCCGGCCCTGTGCGTCCCACGCGATGCCCTGCACGTTGCGGTGGCCCAGGGACCAGACCGGCGAACCCGCCCACGGGTTGCCCGGCGCGGGACGGCCCTCCGGCGTGAGCCGCAGGATCTTGCCGGCCGGGTCGTCGCGGTTCTGGGACCGCCCCTCCTCGCTCGCGTCGCCGGTGCCGACGTAGAGCATGCCGTCCGGGCCGAAAGCGATCCGCCCGCCGTTGTGCCTCGCCCCCCGCGTGATGCCGTCGAAGATCACTTCCGGTTCGCCGCCGGAGAGTTTGAACCGAACGATCCGGTTGTCGCGGGACGCGGTGAAGTAGGCGTACACCCAGTCGTCGCGCACGGCCAGGCCGAGCAGGCCGCCCTCGCCACCGGACCGCACCCCGGGCACCCGGTAGACCTCGGCCGGCCGGCTGCCCGGCGCGATCCGCAGGACACGGCCGGTGTCGCGCTCGGCCACCAGAGCGCTGCCGTCGTCCTGGAACGCCAGGCCCCACGGCACGTCCAGCCCGGTGGCCACCGTCTCGGGCTTGCTGAGGTCGGGTTCGGCCGGCGGCGACGCGGTGGCCGGGGCCGACGGCACCGAGGGCGACGGCGCCGAGGCCTGAGGCACCGGCGCCACGGTCGGCGGCGCCGGCTCTTCGCCCGCCGAGCAGCCCGCGGTGAGAAGGGCCGCTGCGAGGAGGGAACGGCGGAACTTCATCACTCCACCCTGCCACGCACACCAGGCGCCCAATCGGTGCTAAATGGTGTCTTTCGCCGGATAACGGTCAAGATTCGGACCAAGATGGTCCGGTGCGGTACCGGGCCGCGCAGGGCGGAGATGTGGGTTTTGCGAGCCATCGGACGGCCGGTCACGGCCGCGATCCTCACCCTCACCACCCTTCTCGGGTACGCACCACGACCGGCCCTGGCCGACCGGTCTCTCGGCGTACCGCCCCGAGTCCTGCGCCACGAGGCCGTGCCCGGACCGATCAACTGGAAACCGTGCCCCGAGGACGACCAGGTCCAGTGCGGGACGATGCGCGTGCCGGTCGACTGGAGCGTTCCCCTCGGCCCGCAGATCGAACTGCAGATGGCCCGCAACCCGGCGGGCGAGCCGGCGGCCCGGATCGGCACCCTGATCGTCAACCCCGGCGGGCCCGGGGTGTCCGCGGTGAACCTCGCCCTCGACCACGAGTTCTTCAACCCCGAGGTGCGCCGCCGCTTCGACATCGTCGGCATCGACCCGCGCGGTGTCGGCCGCAGCACCCCGATCCTGTGCAACCAGGACCTGGTCGACGCGAAACCACCGCCGCTGTTCACCAGCGAGGCCGAGTTCCGCAAGGCCGAGGAGTACAACCGGCGGCTGGCGGCGGACTGCTCCGCCCGCAGCGGCCCGGTCTACGACCACGCCGACACGGTCAGTGTCGTCCGGGACATGGAGGCCGTCCGGATCGCCCTCGGCGCCGCCGAGATCAGCTTCTACGGTGCTTCCTACGGCACCCTCATCGGGCAGCTCTACGCGGAGCGCCACCCGGACCGGGTCCGGGCCCTCGTCCTGGACAGCGTGATGGACCACAGCGCCGGGGTGGACGCGTTCCTGGGGCAGACCGCGGAGGCTGTGCAGGCGGCGTTCGACCAGTTCGTGGCCTGGTGTGCCCGCGACGAGAAATGCGTGCTGCGCGGCCGGGACGTCCGCGCGATCTGGGCCGCCCTGATGACCCGGGCCGCGGCGGGGGAGCTGATCGACCCGTACGACCCGACGAGCCGGATCCGGCCCTGGGACCTGATCTCCGCCGCGTTCAGCGCCTTCTACGACCCGCAGTGGTACTCCTTCGCCCACTACCTGAAAGAGGCGCACGACCCGGCACCGCTCGCCCGCTCCGCGGCGCCGCGCCTCGAGGAGATCACCCCGCACAGCTTCCCGGCCGTCATCTGCCAGGACTGGGCACTGCCGGTGAACGGGTTCACCGGGTACCGGGACCGGCTGCGCGCGCTGGCCGGAAAGGCACCGCAGATGCAGGCCTCGCCGCTGGCGCTGACCGCGGTCTCCGGCTGCCTCGGCCGTACCGCGGCGCCGGTGAACCCGCAGCGGCCGATCCCACCGGCCCGGGGCCCGGTCCTGGTGGTCAACGCCCGGTACGACCCCGCCACCGCCTACCCCTGGGCCCAGCAGGTGGCCCGCCAGCTGGGACCGGCCGCCCGGCTGCTCACCTACCAGGGCTGGGGTCACGTGGCGTACAGCCACAGCGAGTGCGTGAGCGCGGCCGTCGACCGCTACCTCACCGATCTGACCCTGCCGGCCGGCGGGGCGACCTGCCCCGCGGTCGAGCCGAAACCGTTCGGGGTCGGCTGAGCGTTGCTTATCCGGCTCCGTCCCGGTAGGCAGATATGGACGACCGAGAATGTCCAGTCTGGAGGACTGATGCGGTTCCTGCCCGCACTGACAGCGCTGTCACTCACCACCCTGGGATTAGTGGCCACCTCCCCACCGGCAGTCGCGGGCGGGTACCCCACGATCAAGGAACCGACCGCGACCGGGTACGGCGGAGCGGTCGCCACCGTCGACGCCGACGCCACCGCGATCGGCCTGGACGTGCTGCGCCGCGGCGGCAACGCGGTGGATGCCGCGGTCGCGGCCGCCGCGGCGCTCGGCGTGACCGAACCGTTCTCGGCCGGCATCGGCGGCGGCGGATTCTTCGTGTACTACGACGCGCGTACCCGGCGCGTCTCCACCATCGACGGGCGGGAGACCGCCCCGGCGGCCGCGACCGAGAAGTACTTCATCGATCCGGCCGACGGGCTGCCGTACGACTTCGCCGAGGCCCGCGTCAGTGGCCTCTCGGCCGGCGCACCCGGCACCGTGGCCACCTGGGAGTCCGCCCTGCGCAAGTGGGGCACCCGGTCGCTGTCCGCCTCGCTGCAGCCGGCCGCCCGCCTCGCCGAGCGCGGTTTCCGGGTCGACGCCACGTTCCGGCAGCAGGTCGCCGACAACGCCGCCGCGTTCGGGCAGTTCACCTCGAGCCGGGAGCTCTACCTTCCGGGCGGGGCGCCGCCCGCGGTCGGCTCGGTCCACCGCAACCCCGACCTGGCGGACACCTACCGGCTGATCGCGCGCCACGGCACCGACGTCTTCTACCGCGGTGCCGTCGCCGGGGACATCGTCGAGACCGTTCAGCATCCGCCGGTCGCCGCCGACCCGTGGGGGACGTGGGCCTACCCGATCCGGCCCGGCGTGCTCACCCGGGCCGACCTGGCCGGTTACCGGCTGCGGCACCCGGCACCGACCCGGTCGGACTACCGCGGGCTCACCGTGTACGGCATGTCCGCACCGTCGAGCGGCGGCACCGCGGTCGGCGAGGCGCTCAACATCATCGAGGCGGGACTGCCCGCCTCGGCGACCACGACCGACAAGCTGCACCTCTACCTGGAGGCGACGGCGCTCGCCTTCGCCGACCGGAATCGGTACGTGGGGGCGTACACCGATCCCGCGGTTCTGAAGAAGTTGATCTCGGACCGCTGGGCCCGGCAGCGTGCGTGCCTGATCGACCGCACGAAGGCCTTGGCCAAGCCGGTGGCACCGGGTGAGCTCAACGGCTCGGGCTGCGCCACGACCGCGGCCGGACGCCCGGTCGAGGAGGGGCAGAGCACCACCAACCTGACCGTCGCCGACCGGTGGGGCAACGTCGTCGAGTACACCTTCACCATCGAGGCGACCGGCGGCAACACCATGGTCGTGCCGGGGCGCGGTTTCATCCTCAACAACGAGCTGACCGACTTCAACTTCGCGCCGACCCAGGGCACCGCGCCCGACCCCAACCTGCCCGGGCCCGGCAAGCGACCGCGCAGCTCGATGGCGCCGACGATCGTGCTCAAGGACGGCAGACCGTTCCTGGCGCTCGGCTCGCCCGGCGGCGCCACCATCATCACGACCGTCACGCAGCTGCTGGTCAACCGGCTCGATCTGGGCATGACCCTGCCCGAGGCGATGGCCGCGCCGCGCGCCTCGCAGCGCAACAGCGCCGGCATCCAGGCCGAACCGGCGTTCCGCACCCTCTACGGGCCGTCGCTCGTCCCGCTCGGCCATGCCTTCGGCGCCGACGCCCCGGAACTCGGTGCGGCCACCGCCATCGAGTTCACCCGGGGCGGGCGTCTCATCGCCTCGGCCGAACCGTCCCGCCGCGGCGGGGGAGCGGCCGCGGTGGTGCACCCCACGCGCTGAGAACCTGCGGACTCCCCGGTCGATCGGCCATCATGTACCGATCGACCGGGGAGTGGACATGAGTTTCGAGAATCTTGCACCGGATCAGGGCAACCTGGAGACGTTCTCCCTGGCCACCCGCCGGGTCATCCGGTTCGGTGTCGTCTACCTGGTGGTTGTCACGCTCGCGACCGCACTGCTGCTCACGGTGGCCCGCCGGCTTGCTGACGGCGCCGTGGACCCCACCGTGGCCGGCACCGAGGCGTGGCTGACGATCAGCCTGCTGATCGTCAACCTGGTGCTGTTCGTCTGCATCGTCGGCCTGGTCGTCTCCACGATCGTCTGGATCGTCAGCGCGCACCGGGTCCGCCCGACCGGTCCCGGCGGTGCCGGTTACGCCGGCCTGTTCCTGGCCGTGGTGCTGATCGCGCTGCCCAACGTGCTTGCTCTCCCGGCCGTGCCGGAGGCCGCGATGAGCCTGGCCGGATGGGGCGCCCTGCTCGCCGGGGTGCTGGCCGCCCGCGCCAAGGTCCGCCGTGAGACCGGCCGCCCCGACCTCGGCGGCCGGCCGAGCACCATCCTGCGGAGCGACGACTGGGACGCGTCCAAGTGGGACCCCGAGGTGCACCGCGACATCGAGCGCCGGGGCCGGCCCACCGACTGACCGATCCGCTTCACCGCATCTCCAGCGGCAGCCGCACCAGCACCGTCGTGCCGCTGTCGCCGCCGGTCAGCTCGATGCTGCCCTCATGCTTCTCCACCACCGCCCGGCTCAGCGTCAGACCCAGCCCGCTGCCCGGCAGCGCCACCCGGTCATTGCCGCGTGCCGTCCGGAAATGACCGGTGAACAGCTGCTCCCGCTCGGCGCGCGGCACATCGGTGGCCGCGTCCGAGACGGCCAGCTCGGCGGCCCGGCCGGTACTGCGCAGCGACACCGCCACGTGGCCGCCGTCCGGGCTGAACCGGACCGCGCTACCGAGCAGGTTCTCCACGATGTGCCGCAGCCGGTCCCGGTCGCCCGGGACGATCAGCTCAGCCGGCAGATCGGCGTCGATCACCACGGGCGACCCGTCGATCGCCGCCCGCGCCCGGTCCACCACCTCACGGACCACCGCGGCGAGATCCATCGGCGTACGCCGTACGTCGGCGTGCCCCGCGTCGAGCGCCGACAGCTCCAGCAGCTCGTTGATGATCTCGCGGAGCTGGTTGGTGTTGCGTTCGATCACCGCGATCAGGCGAGGTCCGTCCCGTACCAGCGTCGCCTCGTCCGCCTCCCGCAGCAGCTCGGTGTAGGCGCTGATCGACGTGAGCGGGGTGCGCAACTCGTGGCCGATCAGTGCCAGGTACTCGTTCTTGCTGCGGGTCAGCTGACGCTGCAGATCCTCCACCCGGCGCCGCTCCACGAACTGCCCCAGATGTGCGGCGATCCCGGACATCAGCGCGACCAGCTCGTCCTCCGGATCCTCCACCGAGTCGGCGAAGACCGTCAGCACCCCGATCGGGCCCGAACCGTCGTGCACGGGGATGGCCAGCGCGGTGTGCAGCCGGTCCGCCGACGTGTCCGGGGAGATCAGGCTCTGCGGGCGGCCCACGTCCCGGATCCACAGCGGCTTGTCCACCTGCCAGGCGCGGCCGGCGAGCCCCTGGCCGTACGCCAGCCGCTCCGGCACCGGGATCCCGGACGGCCAGCCCGGCGCGCTCCACCGGGCCACCGCGCGGATCGTCTGGTCGTCGACGGTCCACAGCTCGGCGTGCACCCAGTCCAGGGTCGCGACCACCGCCTCCAGCACCCGCGGCCCGGCCGCCTCGATGCTCGGCGTCTCGGCGAGCGCGGTGGTGACCGCCAGCTCACAACTGCGGAACCGTTCCGCCCGCCGCTGCCGGGTCACGTCCTGCACCGCCTGCACGGCACCGACCACCCCGCCGTCCAGCCCGCGGATCGGTTGCGCGTCCATCAGGAAGTACCTGGTCCGCCGGCCTCGCCCGTGCGCCGCGATCGGCTCGTTGCGGACCCGTTCCCCGCGTAACGCCCGGAAGAGTCCCAGCTCGTCCCGGTGCAGCGGCGACCCGGAGCCGTCGGCCAGCCCGGTGACGTCCTCCACCGGGGAGTCGCCCCACAGGCGGCGCATCCGCTCGTTGACGAACACCACCCCGCCGTCGGCGTCGCACGCGGCCACCCCGTCGTGCAGGCTGTCGAGCACGGCGTCCAGGAACCGGTGCTGCTGCTCCAGCTCGTACCGTGCCAGTTGTTCCCCGATCAGCAGTGTCGCCACCTCGGCGGCCTCCGCGACCGCGGCGATCTGCTCGGCCGTCCAGTCGCGCGGCCGGTGGTCGTAGGCGCAGCACACCCCGAGCACCATGCCCATCCGATCGTGCACCGGATAGCCCAGGTAGGCGCCGCCGTGTTCACGCAGCGCTCCGTCCGGCACCCGGTCGTCGCGGAGCGCGTCGCCGATCGCGAGTATGTCGCCGGTGCGCACCACGATGCCGCCGAGCGAGTCCTCCAGGCTCGTGCGGCTGACGGCGTCCCAGTCCGCCGCCACCCCCCAGCTGCCGTAGAGCCGCAGCCGATTGCCCTCGACGAACTGCACACAGGCAGCCGGTGCCCCCGCGGCCCGGGCGGTCAGTGCCGCCAGCTGGTCGGCCGAGCCGCTGGTCAGGACACCCCGATGCAGCGACGTGCCGAGGAAATCGGCGGCCGCCGGCGAGCCTGGACGCTCGTCGACGGCCGTCCCCCCGTGGAGTAGGGCCGCGCGTGCCGGTGCCGCGGCTCCTGCCGCTCGCGTCCTCCCGGACCGCCCGGCGCTGCCGGGGCCTTCCTGCCGCATGGCCGACCTCCACCCTCAAGCCTAGATGCGCGAAAGGGCTAAAACCGGCAAATTATCGCGGCTGGCCGCGCGTCCCGGTGCCCTCAGACTCATCTCAGCGAGTCCGTTCCCGCCATCCTGAGTGTCGGCCGGTCGAGCCCGAGACTTTGGGCCCGGGATCAGTTCCGCTCGTACCGCAGATCGGTGATCGGCCGTCCCGCCGCGGCGCCGCGCCGCTCGAACTTCGTCTCCGGCCGCCCGTGCGGCGTCGCCGGCAGGCGCCGCAGGCCGGGATCCGCGTCGAGTGTCTCCGCCATCGCCACCGCATACTCCGGCCAGTCGGTGGCACAGTGCAGCACCCCGCCCGGCCGCAGGCGCTCCCGGAGCAGCGCCACGTTGGCGGGCTGGATCAGCCGCCGCTTGTGATGCCGGGCCTTCGGCCACGGGTCCGGGAAGAACACGTGCACCGCGTCCAGCGCGCCCGGCGCGATCCGGTGCACCAGCTGCATGGCGTCCCCGAGGGCCACCCGGACATTGCCGAGTCCCAGCTCCCCGGCGAGCGCCAGCAGATTGCCGATCCCCGGCGTGTGCACCTCGACCCCGAGATAGCCCCGTCCCGGATCGGCCGCGGCCATGGCGGCCGTGGCGTCTCCCATCCCGAACCCGATCTCCAGCACCACCGGGACCTCACCACCGAACAACGCGGCCAGATCCAGCGGCGTACGGTCCCCGTCGGTGACGGTCAGCCCGAATCGCGGCCACAGCTCCGTATGCGCGTCGGCGTGGCGGCTGCTCATCCGCCCGCGCCGCGGGTGAAAGGTGCGAATCGGCCTGGCTGCGGCGGTTCCGGTCTCGTTCATGGCGCGCCAACTTTAGAACCCGCTCCCGCCTCCGGCGAAATCCCGGCCCCTCCTCCGGCACGACCGGAGCGCGCCGCCGTCCGTTCGTGCCCGGCCGGCGGTTCCCTCCTTGCCACCTCCCCGGCCGGCGGTTCCCTCCTTGCCACCTCCCCGGCCGGCGGTTTCGATCCTTGCCGCCTCCCCGGCCGAACCTGAGAGGCGGAACGCCTGAACCATCCGCGGCCCGGAACGCCGGCGCCGCCGCGGCGGGTTCCAGCCGCCGTTTCGAGCCGGACTGATCGGCCGGGAGGAATGGCCGAACGGTGGAAATCCGGGTGCAGGACCGGGATCGGCTCAGGTGCGGACCGGTTGCGACGATGACGGAGAGGTGTAAGGGACAGGGCGGACTTCGGGGGGCGTTCGGCCATGGGAAAGATCTGTCGAGTGGTGGGAAGCGCAACGTTCGCGGTGGCGGTGAGCCTCAGCGGAGCACTGTTCCAGCCGGCTGCCGGCCAGGCGGCGGGTACGGATGGTGCGCTGTCGTCACGGTCCGCTGAGGCGGCGCTGCCGGGTCTCTTGGCCTATGTACGGGGCGGCGACGTCTATGTCAGCAAGGGCGCCACCGAGAAGCGCCTCACCACCGGCGGAGGTCACGCCCGGCCCCGCTGGTCCCCGGACGGACAGCGCCTCGCCTTCCTGCGAAAGGGCCGGCTGTGGACCATGACGGCGGACGGCGGCGCGCAGACCCGGCTCAGCACTCGTCCGGCGGCCGGTCCGTCGTGGTCACCCGACGGGAAGTGGATCGCGTTCGCGTCACTGTCCTGCACCGGCGGCCCCGGCGTGTACCGCATCCCGGCCACCGCGGGCGCGACCGGCCCGGAGGTGCTCTTCCCGCGTGACTGCCGCACCGAGGACCTGCCGGAGGAGGCCGCGGCCGGCGCCACCACGGGTTCGCTGAACGACCGGCTGCGCTACGACGACGCCGTTGCCTGGTCCCCGGACGGAACCCGGCTGGCGTTCCGTGGCGGTGACTGCGAGTCGATCTACGACTCCTGCCTCAGCATCGGGACGGTGGCCACCGGGGAGGAGAAGACCGTTGCGGCGTACGGCGGTGGCAGCCTTCAGAACCGCGGCTACGCGGTGGTGCCCAGCTGGCGTGCCGACGGACGCAAACTGTCGTGGACCGCTTACCAGGAGGGTGAGACCGCGGCCGGCAACAAGCCGGTCCACCTGGTCGAATACGACGTCCCGACCGGTACGCAGCGAACCGTCGGCAGCGCCATGGACCGCGAACTGGCCTACGCCGACGCGGGCCGCGCCGTGATCACCAGCCGGAACAGGGGCGGCAGCTGGCTCACCGTCCTGGCCCTGACGAACGGCACCCGCACCCTCCTCCGGGCCGGCTCCCAGCCGAGCGTCCAGCCCACGCCTCACTGACCCGCCGACCTGCCCGGGCCGTTCCTGACCCGCCGTGCTGGTCGTGCCTCACTGACCGCCCGGCCGCCTGCTCTTCACTGGCGCGCCGGGCGGCCGACCCTTCACTGGCGCGCCGGGCTGCCTGGCCGGCGGCACGTGCGGCTCCGGTGCCGGATGTTCCCCTCGTTTCCGGTGCGACGACGGGAGCATCCGGACGCGGATCAGCCGCGGGCAGGCGAGCGGCCGCTTTCCGGAGCCGGGTCCGCCCCGGACTGCCGATCCGAAGTGCTGGGCCCGCCGGCCGTAGCGGCGTCGCCGGGCGTGATGATCGGGCCGGCGACGAGCGGATCAGGCGCCGGGTGTTCAGGGTCGTCGCCGGCGTCCAGGTACAGGGCGGCCACCGCTGCCAGAAGCAACGCGCCGCCGATCACGGTGGCCAGGCCGAGCGGTTCGTTGATCAGCACGACGGCGAGCAGGGCCGCGGTGAGCGGTTCGAGCAGGGTGACCACCACGGCGACGCTGCCGGAGATGCGCCGCAGGCCGGTGTAGAACAGCGCATACGCCAGGGCCGTGGTGATCGCGCCCGCGTAGATCAGCAACGCGATCGGGCCGGCCTCGGGGGTGAAGGTCAGTCCTTCGGCGGCGGCGAGCGGCAGGATCGAGATCGCTCCGATGGTGCATGACAGGGTGGTCAGAGTCAGCGGCTCCACGCCCTGCATGGTGTGCCGGCTGATCGCGGTGGACGCGGCGTAGACGACACCCGAGCCGATGGCGGCGAGCAGGCCGAACCCGGCAGCGGTGGAGGCGCCGGGGTCCATGGTGGCGCCGGCGATCAGGATCAGCCCGAGGATCGCCGCAGCCGACGCGGCAAGGGTTGCGGTGCCGGGGCGCTGCCGGGTGCGCAAGGTTTCCCACGCGCTCAGCAGTACGGGTGCGACGCCGAGACTGACCACGGTGGCGATGCTGACGCCGCCCAGCCGGACCGCCACGAAATAGAGGCCCTGATAGGCGGCGAGGCCGACGCCCGCGGTGGTCACCGCGAGTGGTGCGGCCCGGAACGCCGCCCAGATCCGGCGGCGGGCCGGAAAACCGATGAGCAGCATGACGACGGCGGCGGCCGCGAGCCGGTAGAAGCCGATGGCCAGGGCTTCGAGCCCGGTCTGTTCGGCGACGACCTGGACGACGACGCCGGCGGTGCCCCAGAGGATCCCCGCGGCGGAAACCTGCAGCAGGCTGAGCCGTGCGCCGGACGCCGCCGAGGAGAAGGCGGACGAGAAGAAGGAAGTGAACACGTGCGCTCCGAAAGGAAGTGAGTCGTCAGAGAGCGGCGACGGAGCGCAAGGCGAAGCTGCCGATCAGCCGGAGCTGCATCGGCGCGGCGGCGCTCCGTTCAGGAGCGCGGCGGCGGCAGAACGCCGGGAAAGGGACTCACGCCGGGCAGCATAACCGCCCACCGGCGCAGGCCCATCGGCGAAGCGGCCCGGATCACACCCGTCCACCAGCCGGAAGACGACCCCACCGGTACGCCTGAGGGCGCCCGGCCGGTCGCGTGCGGGTTCAGGTGGGTAGGGCAAGCGCGGGGCCAGCCGGGCGTGCGGGTTCAGGGGCAAGGCAAGCGCGGGGCTCGCCGGGTGTGCGGGTTCAGGTCGGGCAGGGCAAGCGCGGGGCCAGCCGGGCGTGCGGGTGGGGGCCGGCCGGGCACGCGGGGTGGCACGTGCCCGGCCGGAGACGGAGCGGACGGTCAAGCAGCCGGGCCCGGCGGTGGGTCAGGCGGCTGGGGAAGCGGTGGTGGCCCACATGGCGGTGAAGGCGGCCGCTTCACCGGCGAGCCAGCTCTCGACGTCACCCGGGCGGGCGGACGGGTCCATGCGGTGGGTGATGCCCCGGCGGAGGTCGACCAGGACCGGCTCGGCGTTGGGCAGGATCTGGTCCATGTGGCGGGCCATCAGGTGGAGCATCGCGGTGGCGGCCTCGGGGCTCGGCGGTTCCTCGTCGAAGTGGATGCGGACGGCCTCGCGGCGGCCGTCCTCGTAGCGCAGGCCGAAATGCGGGTTGATCTTCACGGCCAGTGGGCCGACCGTGGCGATGGCGTCGCGGGTCTGCGCCAGGTTGACCTGCTCGGGGTTGCCGAGCGAGGTCAGATAGGCGCGGGCGCCGGCACTCAGCGCCTCGTAGAGCGGCTTCCAGCGGTCCTTCACCACATCGACCACGCCGCCGAGGTAGCTGCCGCCGGTGCGGAACGCGATGTCGGCCTTGAGCGCCTTCACCAGCTGACCGTGCGGGTTGAAGCCGCTGCGCCGTTCCCGCTGCCGGCGCAGTCCGCCGACGAACGTGGCCTTCGCCGGGCCGGTGCGGGAAACGTACCGGGTGAAGCCGAGCATCGTCGCGTACGGAGGGATCACGGGCACGGGGGTGGTGGTCGAGATCGTCACGTCGTCTCCTCGCTCGCACTGCGGAAATCGGGCCGCAAAGGGCCTCATGAGACCCGAAGATCCGCAGCTCAGGTCCCCTCTTTCGTACATACATTCTAATCGACGGGTACGACATTCCCAATGCGACGGACGTGGATGCGACGACTTCCTAGACTCGCCGGCATGTCGATCTCACCGCCTGTCGTCCGGGAACTCGGCGACGAGCTGCGGAACCTCGGCTGGGTCACCGATCTGATGGTCGCGGGGTCCCTGGCCACCGGTGACTATCTGCCCGGCGTCAGCGACCTCGACCTCGTCGCACTCACCGACGGACCGGTCGGCGAGAGCCGGCAGGCCGCGCTCGTGGCGATCCATCGTCGTCTCGACAGCGGGACCGGGGCGGGCCTCGATCTGGGCTGTGTGTACGTCGACGGCGCGACCGTGCCGGACATCGAGGCCCGGCATCCGACCTGGACCCACGGGCAGCTCGTGCACCGGATCCTCTCCGGGATAACCAGGGCCGAACTCGTGCGGTACGGATTCGCGGTCCTGGGCCGCGCGCCGGGTGACGTCTTCCCCGCGGTCTCCGGTGACGACATCCGCGCGTCGGCCCGCGACGAACTGACCGGTTACTGGGCCTGGGCCGCCCGGCGCCCGTGGTTGTGGCTGGATCCGGTGATCGCCGACCTCGGTCTGACCTCGATGGCCCGGGCCCGTCACGCGCTCGAGCACGGTGAACTGCTCACCAAGACACGGGCCATCGAGCGGGCGCACACCCCGGATCGGCTGATCGCCCAGCTCGCCGCCCGGCGCCGCGGTGAGGCCGTCACCTCGCCCCGGATCCGGACGGCTTTCGTCGCCTGGCGCGACGCGCGCCGGACGGTCGCCTACGCGAAACAAACTCACTGAGGCGGCATGCTGGCGGAATGGGGACGACAGAGCAGGATCGGGTACGAGACGTCCGCCGCCGCCTGGCACAGGACGGGCCGCCGTGGACGCGTGGGCCGGAGCTGGACTTCGAGACGGTCACGCTGCCGGAGCGGGACTGCGATCTGCTGCGTGACCTGCTGATCGCGGAGGGCGCCGGTACGGTCGTCGAGGTGGGGCTGGCCTACGGCAGTTCGGCGCTGGCGATCGGCGAGGCGGTTCTGAGCCGGCCCGGGCCCCGGCACGTGGTGATCGACCCGTTCCAGCGGGAGGCCTACCACGACGTGGGCTGGGATCTGCTTGCCGAGGCCGGTCTGGATGGGGTCGCCGAGCTGATCCGCGAGCCGTCGTCGCTGGCCCTGCCCCGGCTGCTGGCCGACGGCCTGGTCGCCGATGCGGCGTTCGTCGACGGCAGTCACCGGTTCCACGAGGTGTTCGTGGATCTCTACTTCCTCCGCAAGATCGTCAAACCGGGCGGCCTGATCGTCCTGGACGACGACTGGGCGCCGTCGATCCGGACCGCGGTCCGCTACTTCGAGCGGAACCTGGGCTGGACGGTCCTTCCGGAGGCGTTCGCGGCGGGCAGCCGGATCGCCGAGGGCACGAAAGCGGGCGAGCAGGTGCGGCGATCGAGCGGGGAGGCCGGTACGCCACGCTGCCGTGCCGTCCGTCTCCCGGCGGAGCTGGTCGAACCGGCCTTCGACGACTTCCGTCCGTTCGGCGCGGGTGAACCGCCGGCCGGCGACCGATGAGGCGGAGAATACGGCCATGGCATTGATCCGGTGTGACTTCTACTCCGAGGCGCTGGAGATGGGCACCTCGATGACGGTGATCCTGCCGGGCGGGGACGCCGCGGATCCACCGCCGGTCGTCTACCTGCTGCACGGGCTGACCGACGACGACACGGCCTGGACCCGGTTCAGCTCGGCCGAGCGATATGCCGAGGAGCTCGGCCTGGCGGTGGTCATGCCGCAGGTGCACCGCAGTTTCTACGCCAACGAGGCGTACGGCATGAGGTTCTGGGATTTCCTCTCGGCCGAACTGCCGGAACTGGTCGGGCGATTCTTCCGGGTGTCCGGGCGCCGTGAGGACACCTTCGTGGCCGGGTTGTCGATGGGCGGGTACGGCGCGATCAAGTGGGCGCTGCGGGAGCCGGAGCGGTTCGCCGCCGCGGCGACCCTGTCCGGGGCGCTCGATCTGGCGTACATCCAGGAGCACGATCTTCGCCCGCACATCCGTTCCCTGGTCGCAAGGGTGTTCGCCGACCGGATCGTCGCCGGTGGCGACGAGGACCTGATGCATCTGATCCGAACCTCGGACCCGTCCTCGCTGCCGCGGCTGATGCTGCGCTGCGGCAGCGACGATCACCTGGTGGCGCAGAACCGCCGGTTCGTGGCCGCGTGCAGCACCGCCGGGGTCGCACTGGACGCGGCGTTCGAGCCGGGCGAGCACACCTGGGATTACTGGGACCGGCAGCTTCCGGCCGTACTGGAGTGGCTGGTCAAGAAGCGAGGGTGACGGGGACCGGCAGGCCCTGGGTCACGTCGAGGACGGTGCGTTCGCCGAGTGGCCGGGCCAGTTCGGCGACGGCCGTGCGGTGGAAGCCGATGGCGGTGCAGGCCTCGTTGTCGGCGTGGCGTTTCTCGATCAGGTAGACGACGACGGCGTTACCGGATTCGACGACCTTGGCGGTGTAGTCGATGCCGCACGGCTCGGAAGCCGGCTGTGGTGCGCCGGTGAACCCGACCGTCAGCTGCCGGCCGCCGGTGCTGCCGGAGGCGGAGTCGATCGCCAGGCCGGCCGGGGTGTTGTACGGATCCCAGGACGGCGGTGCCACCTGGACCGTCCCGGCGCCGTCGGCGGCCAGCCGGGTCACCCGTACAGCCGAGCCCTTGATCGAGAATTCCCAGGCCGGCGCGGTGGCGGGGCCGCGCGTGGTCGACACCCGCATGGTGCCGAGGCGGGCGCCGGTCACCTCCAGGGCGACGCACTCCGGGCACTCGGCCCGGTTGGCGGTGATCCGGCCGAGCGCGTCCTCGGCGGAGAGCAGCCCGACCCTTTCGCGGTCGCCGTTCGGCCAGATCACCTCGCCGTCACCGGCCGGCGCGTCCGGCATCGCGCCGGTGACGACCAGATGCCCGTTGCCGAGGGCCGCCTTGGCGTTGTCGGCCAGGGCGGCCTCCCAGGCGCCGGTCTGCCCGGTGAGCTCACCGACCGGTACGAACCGTGGTCTGCCGCCGGCCGCGGCCACCGCCCGGTCGTAGCGTTCCAGAGCGGCCTCGGCCTGAGCCAGCAGGCGCGGTGCCTCGTCCGTCCGCGGCGCGGCCGGACCGGTCGGCGCGTCGGGGCCGGGCCCGCATCCACCGAGCAGCAGGGCCAGCACGATCCACATTCCCCGTCGTGTCATGCGGCTTGGACGTGGCCGGCCGGCCCCGAGTTCCGTCAGCCGTCGTCGCGGCTCTGTTCGGCCAGGAAGCGCTCGAGTTCGGCACCGAGCTCCTCGGCGGTGGGCAGCGGTGCGTCCGAGCCGGCGAGCAGGTTGCCCTGGCGGCCGCGTACGAACGCGTCGTACTGCGCCTCCAGCGAGGTGACCAGACGACCGGCCTGCTCGTCGTCGGCGACCTGCTTGTCGACCTCCTCGCGCACCTGCCTGGCCGACTCGCGCAGGGTCCCGGTGGGCAGAGCCAGGCCGGTGTTGGCCGACACCGAGTCGAGCAGCAGTTCGGCGGCCGCCGGGTAGGCGGTCTGCGCCAGGTAGTGCGGGACGTGTGCGGCGTACCCGAGGGCGTCGCGTCCGGACTGGCCGAGCCGGAACTCGAGCAGGTTGCCGACGCTGGCCGGCACCTGGACCCGCTGCAGCCACGGCTCGTGGTCGCCGAGCAGCCGCTTGTCGGTGGCGTGCGCGGTGACGCCGACCGGGCGGGTGTGCGGCACGGCCATCGGGATGGCGTTGAGGCCGACGGTCACCCGGACACCGAGCCGGTCGATCAGCCCGGTCACCGCCACGATGAACCGTTCCCACTGCAGGTCGGGCTCGGGCCCGGCGAGAAGCAGGAACGGTGTGCCCAGCTGGTCCTTGACCAGGTGCAGGCTGAGGTGCGGTTCCTCGTAGCTCTCGAAGTGGTCGGCCACGAAGATCATCGGGGGCCGGCGGGAGCGGTAGTCGAGCAGCTGGTCGAGGTCGAACGTGGCGACGACCTCGCTCTCCAGGTTCTCCAGCAGATTCTCCCGGGCCAGCTGGATCGCGCTGCCCGCGTCGACGAAACCGGTGAGCGCCTGGACGAGCACCGGGCTGTCCAGAGCCGGCAGGTCACCGGTCACCTCGTAGAGCCCGTGAGGGTCGAGCACGCTGAGAACCTCCATGCGAAGCGGCTTCTTTCCGGCGGTAACAGCCGGCCGCCGGCGTTCATTCCGGCACCCCCATCATCCCGCACCGGAACGCGAGGACGGTGACGTGCACGCACCCCGCACAATGGGTTTCAGATCCACTTCCCCGGCCCTCTCGGAGTGATCTTTGAAGCAACAGGATTCAGCAGAGACCACCGCCCCTCCCGGCACGCTGTGGGACCGGATGAAAGCCGACCCGCAGTACGCCCCCGAACACCTCGCGCTCGAAGCGGTGCGCCGCCTCGGCCCGGAAGCGGCCGCCTGGCACACCCGGATCCGCGAGGAACGCCCCGAACTCGACCCGGACGGCGTGGCGAACCTCGCCGTGAAGCACTTCACCACCCTGGCCCGGGTCTCCGGTGCCGTCTCGGGTGCGGCCGGTCTCCCCGGTGCCGTTCTCGACGTCGGTGTCCTGGCCTGGACCCAGGCCCGCATGGTGCTGCACGTCGCGGCCGCCTACGGCACCGACCCGGCCGCGCAGGAACGGGCCACCGACCTTCTCGTACTCCAGCGGGTGCACCGGGTGGCGGAGACCGCGCGGACGGCTCTCGGGGTGGCCGCCGGCCGCGAACGGGCCAGCCGGATCTTCACCGGCGACTCCGGGCGGCCGCTCGCCGGCGTACTCATGAAGGTCGGGTTGAAGCTGGCTCAGATGGCCGGTGTGCGGGCCGCCAAACGCGTGTTCGCCAAGATGGTGCCGGGCGCCGGCATCATCCTCGGCACCTGGGCCAACTCGGCGGCCACCAAGGATCTGGCGCAACGGGCCCGGGAGCATTACCGCAACGCCTAAGATCCTGCTCCCGCGACCCGATCCACCAGTCGTGCTGGGATATCGGAAGTCCGCCGTCGCCCTGTCCGCCGCCGTCCTGCCGTTGCTGCTCACCGGTTGTTCCTCCTCCTCGCCGTCCGGTCCGGCCGGGGAGGAGACGGCCGCCGCGGGCCGCGACTGGATCGTGGTGGACGAGGGCCGGGCGAGCGCGTCCCCGCAGGTCACGTTCGGTACGGCGGCGCCGGTCCCGTCGGAGACGCTGCCTCCGCTGCCCACCGGCAGCGTCCCGCCGCGCGCCACGCCGAGCAGCACCTGCACGCCGATGCAGCGAATCAAGACGATCAACGGGCTGGCCGTGGACCCGGGCAGCACCGACGCGCTGGTGACCTGGTACCACCCGGGCGGCAGCGACATCGTCGAGTACCGGATCACGGCGGTCAGCCAGAACCTGGTGGTCGGGCTGCAGAAGGAGTCCGGCTGGACCCGCAGCGCGCCGGACAAGTGCGGTGACGTCAGCGCCACCGTCGTCGGGCTGGACCCGAAGACGCCGTACATCTTCTCGGTCGACGTGGTGCTGAAGCGGGCCAACTTCAGCCTGGAGGGCACCTACGCCCAGACGATCGCCCGTTCCGGCGTGGTCAGCACCACGTAGGGGACTGTCACCGGGAGTCTCTAAGCTTCCCGGCATGGAGACGATCGCCGACACTGTCATCCTTGTGGCGATCGCCGTCGTCGGTGCGGCCCTGGCCCGCCGGCTCGGATTCGTCGCACCCCTGGTTCTGCTGGTCGCGGGCCTCGGGCTGTCCTTCGTGCCCGGGTTCCCGGAGGCGCAGCTCGATCACGAGCTGGTGCTGATCGGCATCCTGCCGCCGTTGCTCTACGTGGCCGCGCTGCAGACCTCGGTGCCGGCGTTCCGGCTCGCGCTGCGGCCCATCCTGCTGCTCGCGGTGGGCCTCGTGGTGCTCACCGCGCTGGTGGTGGGCTCCCTCGTACATTTCATGCTGCCCGAGGTGCCGCTCGCGGCGTGTGTGGCGCTCGGCGCGATCGTCGCGCCGCCGGACGCGGTCTCCGCGACCGCGATCGCCCGCCGGGTGGGGCTGCCCCGCCGCGTGGTGACGATCCTCGAGGGCGAGAGCCTGCTCAACGACGCGACCGCCCTGGTCATGGTGCGGGTGGCGATCGGTGCGCTGACCGGGTCGGCGATCGGGTTCATGGACATCTCGCTGCGGGTCGTGCAGACGGCCGGTGGTGGTCTGCTGCTCGGACTGGCGTTCGCGGCCGGCGCGGCCTGGCTGCACCGGAAGATCGACGACCCGCTGCTCGACGACGCGGTGGCGCTGCTCACCCCGTTCGTCGTGGTGATCGTCGCGGAGAAGCTGCACACCTCCAGCGTGGTGGCCGTGGTCGTGGCCGGGCTCTACCTGGGTCACCGCATCCCCTACCTGCTGTCGCCGACCTCCCGGCTGCAGATGGACGCGGTCTGGCGGTTGATCAACTTCCTGCTGGAGGGGGTGGTCTTCCTCCTGGTCGGTCTGCAGATGCGGCACGTGATCGAGAGCATCGAGACCAGCTGGGCGACGACCGCGCAGGTCACCGCCGTGGTGTTCGGGGCGCTGCTGGCCATCCGGTTCGTGTGGATGTACCCGGCGACCTATCTGGCCCGGCTCGTTCCACGGATCCGCAACCGGGAGCCACGGCCACCGGTCACCGTGCCGACCGTGATCGCCTGGGCCGGTATGCGCGGCGTCGTCACGCTCGCCGCCGCGCAGACGCTGCCGCCGCCCGGTGCCGACAACGCCCCGGACTACCCACGTGACCTGCTGATCTTCGTTGCGTTCGCGATCATCGTGCTGACCCTGCTGGTGCAGGGCACCACGCTGCCCTGGCTGGCCCGCCGCCTCGGCGTCCGCGAGGACAACAGCGCCCAGGACGCGCTGGCCGAGGCCGGGGTGCAGCACGCGGCCGGGCGGGCGGCGCTCGAGGCACTGGAGAAACACGCCGACGGGGCGCCCCCGACGGTGGTCGACCGGCTGCGGAGCCTGGTCGAGAGCCGCGGCAATAACGCCTGGGAACGGCTCGGCAGCCAGGACCGGGAAACCCCGTCGGCGGCGTACGGCCGCCTGCGGCGCGAGATGATCAGAGCGGAACGGCACGTCTTCAAGATTGCGCGGAACGAGGGGCGGATCCCCGAAGAGGTACTGGTCCGCGCTCAGCGTGAGTTGGACCTCGAAGAATCCCAGCTGCAACGGAGTGACGATTGACCTGTCAGCATCTCAAGGAGACGACCGAGCCGACGCCGCTGACGGCGTATGCGGAAGGCTGCCCACAGTGCCTCGCCGTGGGCAACCACGACTGGGTGCACCTGCGCCTCTGCATGGCCTGCGGACTGGTCGCCTGCTGTGACTCGTCGCCGAACCGGCACATGTCGGCGCACCACGCGGCCGAGAGCCATCCGGTGATGCGCTCGTTCGAGCCGGGCGAGACCTGGCTCTGGTGCTACGACGACGAGCAGCTCGGATGAGGATCCTGGTGGCCGGTGCCGGCGCGACCGGCGGCTACTTCGGCGGGCGGCTGGCCCAGGCGGGCCGGGACGTCACGTTCCTGGTCCGGCCGGGCCGCGCCGCCCACCTGGCCGAGCGTGGCCTGCGGATCAGAAGCCCGGAGGGCGAGACCGTCCTGCGGCCACGGCTGATCACCGCCGTCGACGGCCACTATGACGTCGTGCTCGTGGCGGTCAAGAGCTACTCGCTGGAGGTCGCGCTCAGCGACGTGACCCCCGCGCTGGGACCGCGAACCGTGGTGATCCCGCTGCTCAACGGCATCCGGCACATCGAGTCGCTGGTCCGCAGGTTCGGCATGGACCGCGCCTGGGGCGGAGTCTGCATGATCCACGCGACGCTCGACGAGAACGGTGACGTGGCCCAGATGAGCGGCCTGCATCGGCTCGCCTTCGGGCCGCTCGACGGCGGCGACGACGAGCGTCTGGAGGCGGTCACCGCGGCACTCACCGGTGCCGGTTTCGACGCGCGGGCCTCGTACACGATCGTGCAGGAACTCTGGGACAAATGGGTGCTGCTCGCCACGCTGGGAGCGGCCACCACACTGCTGCGCGGCTCGATCGGGGCGATCAACAAGGCACCCGGCGGCCGTGAGTTCCTGCACGCGCTCGCCGCCGAGGCCTCCGCGGTGGCCGCCGCGGCCGGACATCCGATCGAGGGCAAGGCGTCGGCCATGCTGGAGGCGACCATCGCCACCACCGAGCCGGCCACCTCGTCGATGTACCGCGACCTGATCCAGGGCCTGCCGGTCGAGGCCGACGCGATCGTCGGCGACATGGTCACCGAGGCCGCGAAACACCAGGTCAGCGTGCCGTTGCTGTCCGCTGCCCACACCGGCTTGGCGGTCTACCAGGCAAATCTTTGATCGTACGGCTACGCGAACCCCGGCTGTGCGGCCCGCGACGCACGCGGCACATCGGTCCTTGACGCGACCGCCGGGCGTATGCGGTGGTCCCGGTTACCTCTCAGGATGTGCGCTACCGCTGTCTCAGCGAAGCTGAGGCAGCGGTAGGTGGCGGCTGGAGTTCGTCAGCTGTTCGGGTGCGCCGTGCTGGGCGAGGGGATGCGGGACAGCACGTGCTCGGCCTCCCGCGAGACCCGGCCGGCGTCGGCGGCCCGCGCCCGGTCGTACACGGCAGCGGTCTGTGCGGCGATCGCCGGCCAGGCGAAGTCCGCGTGGACCCGCTCGCGGGCCCGCAGCGCCAGCGACCTGGCGAAGTCGCGATCGCCGAGCACCCGGCCGGTCACGTCGGCCAGGCCGGCCGGGTTCCCGGAGGGGAACTTCACCCCGGTCACCCCGTGCTCGACGATCTCGGCGAGGCCACCGGTGTCGGCGACGGCGATCGGCGTCCCGGCGGCCGCCGCCTCCAGCGCGACCATGCCGAACGGCTCGTAGATGCTCGGCACCACGTAGCAGTCCGAGGCGCCCATCAACGCGGTCAGTTCGTGCCCACCCAGGAAACCGGTGAAGGTGACCGCCGGATCGCCGGCGGCGAGGGCCTCCAGCTCGGGCCGGTGCGGTCCGTCACCGGCGATGACCACACGCAGTCCCGGCCGGCGTTCCCGGAGCAGCGGCACGGCGGCGATCAGGTCCTGGACGCCCTTCTCGTAGACGAGCCGCCCGGCATAGCTGACCAGAGGTCCTTCCCCGGCGTAGCGGGCACGGGCGGCGGCGACGGCGCGGGGCCGGGCTCGCCAGCGCAGCGCGTCGACCCCGTTGCGGACCACGTCGGCCCGCTCGGCGGGTACACCGAACAGCCGGCCCACCTCGTCGCGCATGTAGCCGGAGCACACGATCACCCGTACCGCCTCGCCGGTCAGCCAGCGTTCGACGTCGTCGATGGTGCGGTTGTGGGCGCCCGGAAGGTAGCCCTGGTGGCGGCCGGACTCGGTGGCGTGGATGGTGGCGACGAGCGGCACGTCCAGGTGTTCGCGCAGGGTGACCGCGGTGTGCGCGACGAGCCAGTCGTGGGCGTGCACCACGTCGAAGCCGCCGGTCCGGCAGGCGCGCAGGGCGGCCCGGGTGAGCGTGTGGTTGAACGCGACGGTCCAGGCCAGCAGGTCGCCACCGGTGACCGGGAACACGGGCGGGTCGTCGGGGGCCCGGATCACCCGGACGCCTTCGGTGTACTCCTCGAGCATCGCGCCCGGGACGTGCCGGGTGACGACGGTGACCTCGTGGCCGGCCTGGACGAGCGTGGTGGCGAGCGCGTGTACGTGCCGGCCGAGCCCGCCCACGAGCAGCGGCGGGTACTCCCAGCTCAGCATCAGGATGCGGCTCATCGCAGGTACCTCTGTCTGATCCGTAGGACCTCGGCGACGGAGCGGGCCGAGAACGGGACACCGGTCGCCCGGTGCGGGGCGTCACCGTCGGCGGTCTCGGAGATCGAGCCGACGCCGTACTCGGCCAGGTGTGCGTCGAGGGCGTCGAGCAGGCCGTCGAGGGGCCGGCCGGCGGCGGCGCAGGCGTCCGCGTACGGGCCGATCAGCCAGGTCCAGACCGGCCCCTGGTGGTGCGCCATGTCGAGACCGGCCGGGCGGTGCGGCTGGTAGCCGTACTCGCCGGGCGCCAGGGTGCGCGGGCCGAGCGGGGTGAGCAGGGACTCGCCCGCCGCATGGACGCCACCGGCGGGCCGGCCGCGCATCGGGCCGTGCGGCAGTGACCAGGCGAGCAGCTGGTAGGGCCGCAGGGACGGGTCGTCGTGGTGGGCGCCGGCCCCGAGCGGATACGCGGCGGCCGGCCCTTCGACGACGTCGTAGAGCCAGCCCTCGGGTGCCGGGAAGCGGGACAGGAACGACGCGTGGGCCTGCGCGTGCCGGGTCCGTGGCTCGGTGTCGTCGAGTCCGGCCTCGGCGAGCAGGTCGCACATCGCGGCCAGGGCGTTCACCCAGAGCGCGTTGATCTCCACGGGTTTGCCGACGCGCGGCGTGTCGGGCACCGGTACGGCCAGGCGCAGCAGTCCGTCGGCGGGATCGACGGTGAGCGGCCCGGAGCCGCCGAGCTGGTGCCGGAGCAGGCGGCCGAGCGGCGCGGCGAGTTTGGCGGCCAGGGCGCTGTCACCGGTCCGCGAGACGTGCCGGTCGACCGCGTGCACCAGCCACAGCGGGGCGTCCAGTGCGTCGTGCCGCAGCCAGGGTCCGTCCGGGGTCCGTAACTGACGAGCAGCGGCGCGGGTCCGGGCGATCAGCAGCTCGCGACCCTCGTCGGCCCGGCCGGTGTCCAGGAACAGTCCCTCGTAGGCGGCCATCGTGTCACCGGTCCAGCGGCCCTGCCCCGGATATCCGGCCACCACGTCGGGGCCGTCCGCGGTCCGGACGATGAACCGGTCCGCGGCGAGGACGAGCGTTTCGGCGTACCCCTCCGTCTTGGAGAGGGTGACCAGCCGGTGAGTGCGCTCGCGCTCCGCGGCGATGACCACCTGCGGCGGTGGCGGGGTCTCGCCGAGCGTGCCGGCCCACGCCGAGATCTCGAGGGTGCCGCCGGGGCCCACCTGCCGGAAGAAGGTGCCGGCGTGCCAGAGGTCCTCGACCTGACCGGCGGTACGCACGTCCAGATGCCACAGCCCGGCCGGCTGCCAGCCGGGACCGTGCAGGCGGTAGGCGCCGTCGATGACCACACCGCCGGAGACGGGTTCGACGACGAGGCCGGGACCGGAGGCGCGGCGGGTGGTGTGCGCGGTCCGCCAGGTGCACATCGCGGCGACGGCGAGCCCGACCGGCCCGGGCGCACTGATCACCCGGTGGACGACGGCGAGTGACGGGTGGCCGTGCCGCATCGCGAGTTCGCGTTCGACCACGACGTCGCCGATCCGCCACCGCCACCGCGGCAGACCCTGGTCGAGGGTGAAGGTCTGCAGGTGGTGGTGCCCGGCCGGTGCGATGGAGCCGGATGCCCATTCGTGCGTGCAGAGGGGCACCTTGGCGCCGGACGGCAGGGTGACTGTCAGGTCCAATGAGGCCAGCGCGACGTGGTCGAAGACGGTCAGCAAGGCGTGTTCGCGGCGGGTGCGCAGCCCGCTGACCGTACCGCTGGCATATCCGCCGAGTCCGTCGGTGACCAGCCATTCCCGACCCCGGCCCCCGTCGGCGGTGAGAGAACCGCAGACTTGCGGACCGAAGGTCATCTGATCAGAACGCGGCACGGTGCCTCAAATGCTCACTTATGAACGCGCTAAACCCCCGGACGGGGAGATATCAGCGACTAACCGGACAGTCGGGCCGACGGTAGCAGTGAAGTCCGAAAGAATGACCGCTGACGCGGCCGCTGGAGGGTTAGCCCGTCCTACGGACGGGAATAGGAAGCCCCCGTCGGTCTCGATCACAGGGACGACCGAGGGTAGGAGCACGGTATGCAGGTCTGGCCTGGTCACCGGTACCCGTTGGGTGCCACTTACGACGGGACGGGCACGAACTTCGCGATCTTCTCCGAGGTGGCCGAGGCGGTCGAACTGTGCTTGTTCGATCCGTCCGGCAACGAGCGGAAGGTGCTGCTGCACGAGCAGGACGCATTCGTCTGGCACGCGTACCTGCCGGGGGTGGAACCCGGCCAGCGGTACGGCTATCGCGTATACGGACCGTACGAGCCGCACCGGGGGCTCCGGTGCAATCCGCACAAGCTGCTGCTCGACCCGTACGCACGGGCCGTCGACTCGGACATCGACTGGCACCCGTCGCTGTACGCCTACGACTTCAGCAACCCGGACCAGATGTCGGATCTGGACTCCGCCCGGTACATGCCCAAGGGCGTCGTGGTGAACCCTTACTTCGACTGGGGCAACGATCGCCGGCCGGACATCCCGTACCACCACTCGGTGATCTACGAGACGCACGTGAAGGGCCTGACCCAGCGGCACCCGGAGATCCCGCGGGACATGCGCGGCACCTATTCGGCGATCGGTCACCCCGCGATCATCGAGCACCTGAAGAGCCTCGGCGTGACCGCGGTCGAGCTGATGCCGGTGCACTCGTTCGTGCACGACAACCGGCTGCACGACCTGGGGCTGCGCAACTACTGGGGTTACAACACGCTCAGCTTCTTCGCGCCGTACCACGGTTACTCGTCGACCGGCACGCTCGGCCAGCAGACCCAGGAGTTCCGGGGCATGGTCAAGGCGCTGCACGCGGCCGGCATGGAGGTCATCCTCGATGTGGTCTACAACCACACGGCCGAGGGCAACCACCTGGGTCCGACGCTGTCGCTGAAGGGCATCGACAACCGGACCTACTACCGGCTGGTGGACGATCAGCCGCAGTTCTACATGGATTACACGGGTACGGGTAACAGCCTGAACGTGCGCAGCCCGCAGAGCCTCCAGCTGATCATGGACTCGCTGCGTTACTGGGTGACCGAGATGCACGTCGACGGTTTCCGATTCGACCTGGCGTCGACGCTCGCCCGCGAGTTCTACGACGTGGACCGCCTGTCGACGTTCTTCGAGGTGGTGCAGCAGGACCCGGTGGTCGGCCAGGTGAAGCTGATCGCCGAGCCGTGGGACGTCGGGCCGGGCGGTTACCAGGTGGGCAACTTCCCGCCGAACTGGACCGAGTGGAACGGCAAGTACCGCGACACGGTCCGCGACTTCTGGCGCGGGGAGCCGGCGACGCTCGCCGAGTTCGCGTCCCGGATCACCGGCTCGGCCGACCTCTACCAGGACGACGGCCGCAAGCCCTTCCACTCGATCAACTTCGTGACCGCGCACGACGGGTTCACGCTCAACGACCTGGTCAGCTACAACGACAAGCACAACGATGCCAACGGTGAGGAGAACCGGGACGGCGAGAGCCACAACCGGTCCTGGAACTGTGGCATCGAAGGGCCGGCCACCGACCCGAAGGTGCTCGAGCTGCGGGCCCGCCAGCGGCGGAACTTCCTGGCGACGCTGATGCTCAGCCAGGGCGTGCCGATGATCTCGCACGGAGACGAGCTGGGCCGGACCCAGCAGGGCAACAACAACGCCTACTGCCAGGACAACGAGATCTCCTGGATCGACTGGGACAACGCCGACGAGCAGCTGCTCGATTTCGCCCGCAAGCTGACCGCGTTCCGCCACCGGCACCAGGTCTTCCAGCGCCGCCGGTTCTTCACCGGCCTGCCGGTGACCGCCCGTGGCGGCGGCGACCCGCTGCCCGACCTGGAGTGGTTCACCCCGGACGGACGGCCGATGGCCGGCGACGACTGGGGGAACGACTTCGGCCGGGCCGTCGCGCTGTTCGTCAACGGCGAGGGCATCCGCGAGCGCGGCCAGTACGGCCAGCGGCACGTGGACAGCTCGTTCCTGCTGTTCTTCAACGCGCACGACGCGCCGCTCGAGTTCTCCACGCCTCCCGCCGAGTACGGGGAGAAGTGGGAGATGGTCATCGAAACCGCCGAGCCGTCCCCGGATCGCCCGTCCGTCGTGGAGGCTGGACACAAGATCTGGGTGCCGGATCGGTCACTCATCGTGCTGGACAGGACGGTCTGATGCCCGCATCCAACCACCCCGCCGCCGCCCGTAAAAAGGAAGAGAACCCTCCTTCCGGTACTTATCGAGTTCAGGTCCGACCCGAGTTCCCCTTGAGCGCCACCGCCGAGATAGCCGACTATCTGGCCGATCTCGGGGTGAGCCATCTCTACTCGGCGCCATTGCTCACCGCGGCGCCGGGGTCCGAGCACGGCTACGACGTGGTCAATCATTCGCAGGTCAACCCGGCTCTGGGCGGCCCCGAAGGACTGAACCGGCTGCACGCCGCCCTGCAGTCCGCGAACCTCGGCCTTGTCGTGGACATCGTTCCCAACCACGCCGGGGTGGCGGTCCCGCACACCAACCCCACGTGGTGGGACGTGCTGAAGAACGGGCAGAAGTCGGAGTTCGCGGCGTTCTACGACATCGACTGGACGCGAGGGCGGGTCCTGCTGCCGGTCCTCGCCGACAGCCCCGACGCGCTCGACGACCTGCGCGTGGAGGACGGCGAGCTCCGATACTTCGACAAGCGCTACCCGATCGCCGACGGAACCGGGGAGGGTACGCCGCGCGAGGTCCACGACCGGCAGCACTACGAGCTGGTGAACTGGACCCGCGGCGACTCCGAGATCAACTACCGGCGGTTCTTCGCGATCACCGACCTGGCCGGGCTGCGCGTCGAGGACCCGGACGTCTTCGCCGCCACTCACGCCGAGATCCTGCGCTGGTACAACGAGGGCATCGTGCAGGGCATCCGGGTCGACCACCCGGACGGCCTGCGCAACCCCGACGAGTACTTCAACCGGCTCCGCGACGCCGCACCCGACGCGTGGATCGTGGTCGAGAAGATCCTCGAACCGGGCGAGAAGATGCCCGCCTGGCCGGTCGCCGGGACCACCGGTTACGACGCGATGGCCGAGATCAACGGTGTCTTCGTGGACACCGGCACGGAAGCCTTCTTCGACACCCTCGACCACCACCTGACCGGCGCCACCACCTCCTGGCAGGACCTGGTCCACGATGCGAAGCTGCAGGTCGCCACGCAGGTGCTCGCGGCCGAGCTGGGGCGGCTCGCGCGGCTCGTACCCGAGATCGAGGCCGCTCCGAGGGCCCTGGCCGAGCTGGCCGCGTGTTTCCCGGTCTACCGCTCGTACCTGCCGGCCGGCAGTCGCGACCTGGCGACCGCGCGGGCCGAGGCGGGCCGGCGCCGGCCGCAGCTGATCCCCGTGCTCGACCAGGTCACCGGCCGTCTGCGCAACGCGAGCGACGAGCTGGCGATCCGGTTCCAGCAGTTCACCGGCGCGGTGATGGCCAAAGGTGTCGAGGACAACGCGTTCTACCGGTGGACCCGGTTCGTGGCGCGCAACGAGGTCGGCAACGATCCGGCCAAGTTCGGTGTCACCGCCGACGAGTTCCACCTCTACGCCGAGCAGCGGGTCCTCGACTGGCCGTTCACCATGACTTCGCTGGCGACCCACGACACCAAGCGCGGCGAGGACGTGCGGGCCCGCCTCGCGGTGCTGGCCGAGGTGCCCGGCGACTGGACCGAGGTGGTGCGCCGGTGGGGCCGGTTCGCTCCGCTCCCGGATCCGGCGCTGGCCCATCTCATCTGGCAGGTCGCGGTGGGCGCATGGCCCATCTCCCGGGAACGACTTCAGGCGTACGCCCAGAAGGCGGCCCGGGAGGCCGGGACCGGAACCTCGTGGCTCAGCCCCGACGAGGGTTTCGAGAACGAGTTGCGGCAGATGGTCGACCGGATCTACGACGACCCGGCCCTGCACCGTGAGATCGCCGACTTCGCCGCCTCGATCACGCCGCCGGGCTGGTCGAACTCACTCGGACAGAAACTGGTGCAACTGGCCATGCCCGGGGTGCCGGACGTCTACCAGGGCACCGAGCTGTGGGACCACTCGCTTGTCGACCCGGACAACCGCCGCCCGGTCGACTTCGGTACCCGCCGCGAACTGCTCGGGCGTCTCGACGACGGATGGCTGCCCCCGGTCGACGAGACCGGTGCCGCCAAGCTGCTGATCACCAGCCGGATCCTGCGCCTGCGCCGGGAACGGCCGGAACTGTTCGCCGGATACCGCCCCGTCTACGCCGACGGCCGGGTTCCCGAGCACGTGCTCGCCTTCGACCGCGGCGGTGTGGTGGCGGTCGCCACCAGGCTGCCGGTGGGATTGTCACGCCACGGCGGCTGGGGAGACACCACGTTGTCATTGGACGGCCACAATTGGACGGAATTGTTCACCAACACCAGCTACGGTGGGAGTCGTCTGACGGTCGCTGAGCTGCTGCACACCTATCCCGTCGCTCTCCTGGTGAAAGAATGACTACCTTCTCGGTCTGGGCGCCGGACAAGCCCGTGAAACTCCGCCTGGGCGACCGCGACTACGAGATGGAGCCCGGCGAGGACGGCTGGTGGCACGCCGACGTGGCGTCCGACGCCGTCGACTACGGGTTCCTGCTGCCCGGCCAGGAGAAACCGCTGCCGGACCCGCGTTCGCCGTGGCAGCCCGAGGGCGTGCACGGCCCGAGCCGGGTCTACGACCACTCCGCGTTCGCCTGGACCGATCAGCAGTGGACCGGCCGGCAGTTGCCCGGTTCGGTCCTCTACGAGCTGCACATCGGTACGTTCACCGCGGAGGGCACCTTCGACGCGGCGATCGAACGGCTCGACCACCTCGTCGACCTCGGTGTCGACCTGGTCGAGCTGCTGCCGGTGAACGCGTTCAACGGCACCTACAACTGGGGTTACGACGGCGTCTGCTGGTTCGCCCCGCACGAGGCCTACGGCGGGCCGGACGGGCTCAAGCGGTTCGTCGACGCCGCCCACGCCAAGGGCCTCGGCGTGGTGCTCGACGTGGTCTACAACCATTTCGGGCCGAGCGGGGCGTACGCGCCGATGTTCGCCCCCTACCTCAGCAGCGGCAGCAACGCCTGGGGCAGCTCGGTCAACCTGGACGGACCCGGCTCCGGCGAGGTGCGGCGCTACATCGTCGACAGTGTCCTGATGTGGCTGCGCGACTACCACGTCGACGGGCTGCGGCTGGACGCGGTCCACGCCCTGCACGACGAGGGTGCCGTCCACCTGCTCGAGCAGATGGCCGTCGAGGTGGAAACGCTCTCCACCCGGCTGCGCCGTCCGCTGTCGCTGATCGCCGAGTCCGACCTCAACGACCCCAAGCTGATCACCCCGCGTGAGGCCGGCGGGTACGGCCTGCACGCCCAGTGGGACGACGACGTCCACCACGCGCTGCACACCATGCTCACCGGCGAGCGGCAGGGCTACTACGGCGACTTCGGGTCCCTGGACTGCCTGGCCACGGTGCTGAAGGGCGCGTTCTTCCACGCCGGGACCTGGTCGTCGTTCCGTGGGCGCAGGCACGGCCGCCCGGTCGACCGGCAGCGCACCCCCGGCCACCGGTTCGTCACCTTCCTGCAGAACCACGATCAGATCGGCAACCGAGCGGTCGGTGACCGGCTGACCGCCACCCTGTCGCCCGGCCTGCTGAAGGTCGGTGCCACCCTGCTGCTCACCTCCCCGTTCACCCCGATGCTGTTCATGGGCGAGGAGTGGGCGGCCAGCAGCCCCTGGCAGTACTTCACCTCCCACCCCGAGCCGGACCTGGCCGACGCCGTGAAGAACGGGCGGCGCAAGGAGTTCGCCTCGCACGGGTGGGACGAGTCCGAGGTCCCCGACCCGCAGGACCCGGCCACCTTCGAGCGCTCCAAGCTCGACTGGTCCGAACTGGGCAAACCGGGGCACGCCGAGGTGTACGACCTGCACCGCAGGCTCATCGCGCTGCGCCGGAGCACGCCCGGACTCAGCGATCCGTGGCTGCACGAGGTCGAGGTGTGGCACGGCGACCAGCACGTGGTGATCCGGCGGGGTCCCACCGTGGTCGCCGCCAACCTGGCCGGTACGGCCCAGACGGTGAGCGTCCGGGCCCTGCCCAGGTCGGTGCTGCTCGCCACCTCACCCGGTGTGGTCGTCGAACGGGACCGGCTCGTGCTGCCCCCGGAGAGCGCCGCGGTGGTCTCGGTCCGCTGACGTGCGGGCTTCCGCCATCATGTGTTCATGCATGTGGGTAAGTCGCGGAAGCGCAAGGGGAAGTCGTCGAAGTCGGACAGTTGCGGCAACGCCTGTGAATGCGGTGACCTCGGATGTGACTGTTTCTCACTCAGCCTCGTGCTGCGGTTGTTCGCGGCGCTGAGCCGTACACCAGGAAGCAGCCGTGCCGAACGAGCGGTGACCGGCGCCATCCGTGGCTACCGGAAGGTGTCGCCGAAACTGCCGACCCGGTGCCGGTACCAGCCCACCTGCAGCGCGTACGCGCTGATCGCCATCGAGAGGCACGGTCTCCGGGCCGGCCTGCGGCTGACCGCCGCACGTCTCGCGCGATGCCGTCCAGGTGTCCCGTTCGGGACCGGGGATCCCGTTCCCTGACGATGTCGTGCACCATGACTCGTCGGGGGACGAAAGGACGGGTCCATGGCTGACACCGACAACGGCGACGACGCGGCGGTGCCGCGCCCGGAACCGGCGCCGGACGAGCGTGGGCTGTGGGGTCTGTTGCAGCAGCTCACGCCGAAGCAGATGGCCCTGCTCCGCCGGTTCCAGACCGCCGCGGTCCCGCCGCCGCCCCCGCCGACCGTCGAGGAGATCGCCTCGAGCGACCTCGCCCAGCAGGCGGTGATCGAGCAGGCCCGGGCGGAGGCCGAGCACGCGGCGATCACCCGGCGCGACAACCGGTTCAAGGTGTGGCGGCTCGCCGGCCTCGGCCTGCTCATCGTGCTGACGCTCGCGATCTCGCTCGGCCGGCTGCTGATCGGCGGTCCGCCGTCGGTCGCCGAGCTCCGCGCCGACGCCGGCGTCGACGACTGGGACACACTGGCCATCGGGGTGAAGGACGACCAGTACGGGACGGCCTACTACGACCCGGGCACCAGGATCTGGTCGGGCTTCGACATCGACATCGCGTACATGATCGCCGCCGATCTCGGGTTCCGGCGCGAGGACGTGCGCTTCTACGGCTTGGAGAGTGAGGACCGGGCCCGGATGCAGGCCGCCGACCCGGCTACCGGCAAGCGGGTGCCGGTCCAGCTGGTGATCGCCAGTTACAGCATCACCGACAAGCGGAAGGAGGACGGCGTGCACTTCTCCCACCCGTACCTCTACACCGAGCAGTCGGTGATCACTCTCGCCGGCCACACCCCCGTTGTCGCTTTGAAGGATCTCGAGGGCCAGCGGGTCTGCAGCCTCTCCACCTCGACGAGCGCGACCACTCTGACCGATGCCAAGGCGATCGTGACCCAGAAGAACCGGGTGCGGGAGTGCTTCGAGGCGCTCGACAAGAAACAGGTCGAGGCCGTGAGCACCGACGCCGCCATTCTGGCCGGCTGGAAGCACCGGTTCCCGGCCAAGTACGAGCACTGGGACCTGGGTCTGGAGTCCACCGAGCGCTGGGGCGTCAACGTGGGGGAGAACCCGGCCCTGGAGAAACTCGTCAACCTCACGCTCTACCGTTCGTACGCCGATCCCGAGGACGACCGCTGGGAGACGGCGTACGAGAGCAATCTGCAGATCCAGATCGACCCCGCGAAGCAGACCCCGATCGCGGTCGGTCAGCAGCCGCCGGCACAACGACCGGACATCGGCTGGCAGCCCTGGGAGGATCCACTCGGATGAACGACGATCCGATGATCCGCACCGGCGCTGTCAGCAAGGAGCAGCGCATCCTGTCCCGGCCCGGCTACCGCGCCGAGCTCAACTGGCTGCTCGCCGTGCTGCCCGGGTTCCCGCTGCTGCTGCTCGTGCTGCGGCTGTGGTACCTGAGCCGGCAGGACCTGCCGACGATGCTGCTGCTGGTCCAGTACATCAACCCGCTCGGCATGATCGGCGCGCTCTTCATCACGCTGAGCTGGACCGTGCCGGCCGCCATCCTGCTGGTCCGGGTCCTCGGCGGCATCTCGCTCGTCAGTTCCCCGGGGCAGACCGCGACCTCGTTCCTGGCCGTCGCGGCGTTCCGGATGCCCGGCTGGGTCGTCGTGATCGCCGTCGGGATCGCCGCGTTCACCTGGCAGCTGCGCATGCTGCCGCTGCTGATGATGCTGGTCGTGGCGATCCTCGGACTGACCGCGGTGCAGGGCGAACCGGGCGAGCCGTGGCTGATGCGGTGGATCACGATCGGCGTGCCGGTTCTCGTCGCGATCCTCGTGTGGATCTTCGTGTGGCCGGGAGTGGTCGCCGCGATCCGAGCCGGAGACGTGGTGACCGCCGCTCTCCTGGCCCTCCCACCACTGTTCGGGCCGGTGCTCACCGGGTCCGTCCCGGAACGCTGGGCCCGGATCGCCACCCACTGGCCGGCCGTCGCGGTCGCCTTCGCCATGCCGTTCATGGTCGGGGTCGCCTTCCTGCGAGCGCCCGTCCTGCCGGACAGCGCCATCGAGGTCGCGACCGAGGGTGAGGCGGTCCGGGTGGTACGCGGGCAGCTGATCGCCGTCGACGACACGTCCACCACGATGGTCGAGGCCACCGGCGCGGTCACCTTCATCCCCAACGGCGAGGTCAAGTCCAAGACCCTCTGCCCGCAGGCGGCCGGCAACCCGGACAGCGGCCTCACCGTACGCGGATGGCCGGTCGAGGCGCCGGCACTGGAATGGATCGCGCCGACACGTACCGTGACCGAGATCGATCCACGATGCCTCGGCCGGGTCCTGAACCGCGGTTAGGGCCGGTTTTCCCTGACGACATGTGCGACATGCCGCCTACCACGTGCAGACAGGCTGGCGCCGACCTGGCAGGCTGCACGCCATGACCTTGCACCTCCGGTGGGCGGCCGTCACCGACCAAGGACACGTCCGCAGCAACAACGAGGACAGTCACTTCGCCAGTGATCGAGTCCTCGTTGTCGCGGACGGCATGGGCGGCATGGCCGCCGGCGATCTGGCGAGCCGGATCGCCATCGAAGCCATGGTCTCGCTGGACATCCTGATCCCCACCGAGCACCAGATGGACGCCCTGCACCGGGCACTCGAAATCGCCAACGGCCGGATCGCCGAAGTCGTGGCCACCGACCCCACGCTGGCCGGCATGGGCACCACGCTGACGGCGGTGCTCTTCAACGGCGATCGGGCCGCGATGGCCCACGTCGGTGACTCCCGGGCCTACCTGCTGCGCGACGGCCGGCTCAACCAGCTCACCAAGGACGACACCTACGTCCAGATGCTCGTCGACCAGGGCCTGATCAAGCCCGAGGAGGCGGCCGCCCATCCGCGGCGGGCCGTCGTCACCCGGGTCCTGCAGGGTGAACCGGTCACCCCGGCGTACGTGATCGTCGAGCCCCAGCGTGGCGACCGCTGGCTGCTCTGCAGCGACGGCCTCACCGGTGTCGTACCCGACCCGGTCCTCGAAGAGGAACTGCGTACGATCGCCGACCCGAAGTCCTGCGCGGAGAGACTCATCGATCTCGCACTGCGCGGCGGCGGGCCCGACAACATCACGGTGATCGTCGCCGACGTGACCGCAGGGGACTGAGCGGGTATTTTACTCCGGCCGCGATGTCCGCGGCCCGGACTCTGGTGGTGATCACGACGGCGCGACTGCTCGGCACGCTGGCGCTCACCCTGGGTGTGGTCGCCTTCGGCGAACTCGTCCTCGGCACGCCCCGCCTCTACACCGACACGGCGCAACTGGTCGCCGGTGTCATCGCGGCCACCGTCTGCCTGACGGTGGGCCGTGACCGCGCCGGCGTCCCGCGCCGCTGGCGGATGTTCGCCGCCTGCGGACTGGTCGTCTGGTCACTCAACCGGCTCTGGTGGGTGGTCCAGGATCTCGCCGGCGCCGACCGCGACCCGCCGCAGCAACTCACCGCCGCCGGGCTGTTCGTGCTGCCCGTCTGCATGCTCGTCGGCCTGCTCGGGGCCGTGCACACCCGGCCCCGCCCGGCGCCCACGTCACCGCTGCGCGACCAGCTCGCCCTCGTCATCGACAGCGTGCTCATCACCGGCTCGGTCGTCGCCCTCGTCTGGTCGCTGCTGCCGGTCGCGCCCGCGTTCCGCGGCCTGACCGTCTTCTACCTGATTTACCTGATCGGCGACCTGGTCCTCTTCACCATGGTGATGCTGCTGCTCACCACCCGGCCCGACTCCCCGGCCGGGCGGCGCCCGCTGCGGCTCGTCGGGTCGGCGCTGCTCTGCTTCGGCGTTGCCGACACCGTCCGGCTCCTGGGCAGCGGGCCGGCCTGGCTCGAAGGACTCGGCCACCTGCTCGGTCCCGCGTTCATCGCCATGGCGGCACTCAGCCCCGCCCGCCCCGCCCCGCAACAGCCCGACCCGGAAGTCCTCGAACGAGACTGGTTCCGGCTGCTGCTGCCGTACGGCCCGGTACTCGTCACCGGGGTGGTGCTCGTCGTCCGGACGGTCGCCGAGGGCGGGCTGACCCCGTTCGAGGCCTACCTCGGCTGGCTCGGCCTGGCACTCGTCGTCACCCGGCAAATGATCACCATCGTCGACAACACGGTCCTGTTCGACCGGGTCGCCACCGCCCAGCGGCGCCTGCACCATCAGGCCTACCACGATCCGCTGACCGGGCTCGCCAACCGGGCGCTCTTCCGGGAACGGCTCGTCCGCGCCATCGAGGCCCATCAGAAACGTGGCACGCCGGTGGCCGTACTCTTCGCCGACCTCGACGACTTCAAACTGATCAACGACACGTTCGGGCACGCCATCGGTGACCGTGTTTTGCAGGCCGTCAGTGAACGGATGCGCGCCGGCGTCCGCTCGCAGGACCTCGTGGCCCGGCTAGGCGGCGACGAGTTCGCCATCGTGCTGGATCAGGGCGGGGTCGCCGTTCCGGCACCCCGGCGCCGGAGGTCCTGGCGGCGCGGTGCCGAGGGAGGGTTGCGGCAGCGTCGATACGTGCTGTCCGCCGCGGGCGTACGGGTTTCCGAGGCGGCCTTCGCGGGAGGCGCCACGGTGTCACCGTCGTGGGACCTCCGCGACGAGAGCGGCCTCGCCACGCACGTTTCCGCCGTCCCGGATCCCGCCGTCCCGGATCCCGCCCTTCCGGATCCCGCTCTTCCGGATCCCGGCGACCCGGGTTTCGCCCCGCCGGCCGTCCGCGCTGCGGAGGCCTTCTCTTCAGGTTCCTTCACGCCTCCCTTCCCGTCGGATCCGGTCTCTTCGGCTGGGTCGGCGTCTTCCTCTGCTTTTGTTGGGCTGGGAGCTTCGGCCGGGTCGGCGTCTTCGTCTGCTTCCGCCGGTCCGGCGGCCTCGTCCGGTTCCGCAGGGCTCGGGTCGCCGGGCGGTCACGCTGCTCCCACCGGTACCGCCCCGCCGGCCGGGTTCGACCCGCTGTGGGCCGCGGAGGCCGAGGCCATCGGGCAGCGGGTGCTCGCCACCCTCCGCGAGCCCTACATGATCGACGGCCGCTCGGTCGGTGTCGGCGTCAGCATCGGCCTGGTCACCGCGGAACCCGGCGACAAGCTGACCGCCGACCTGCTGCTGCGCCGGGCAGACGCCGCCATGTATGCGGTGAAACGCCGTGGCAAGGGCGAACTGATCCGCTACACCGGTCCGCGGGACTCCGGCCCGCACGCCGAACTGCCGCAACTGCTTGCCGGCGCGCTGTCCGGCGGAAGCCCTGCCGCAGCTGGCTTCGACGTCCACTACCAGCCGATCGTCCGGCTCAGTGACGGCGCCACCGTAGCCGTCGAAGCCCTGGCCCGCTGGACCGACCCGGTCGCCGGTCCGGTCCACCCGGACGTCTTCGTCACGATGGCCGAGCGCACCGGCCTGGTGGCGGCCATCGACGACTTCGTCCTGGATCGAGCCTGCGCCGACGTCCCGAAACTCGCCGAGCGATACGGCCGGCCGATCGACGTCCACGTGAACGTCTCCGCGGGCCGCCTGGCCGGGCAGGGCCTGGAAGACGCTGTCCGGGCCGCACTTGCCCGGCACCGGCTGGATCCGGCCCGTCTGATCATCGAGATCACCGAGACGCTGCGGATCCCTGACCTGCCCTGCGCGGCCGGGCTCGTCGAGCGATTGCGGGCCCTGGGCGTACGGGTGGCGCTGGACGACTTCGGCAGCGGCTTCAACGCGCTGGCGCAGCTGCACGCCATCCCGGTCGACATCGTCAAGCTCGACTCCAGCCTGACCGACGTGGACGCCTCACCGGAACGGGCCGGTGCCCTGTGCCGCTCGGTGCTGGCCATCTGTGCCGAGCTCGGCATCACGGTCGTGGCCGAAGGGCTGGAGACCGAGGAGCGCGCCGGGGCCATGGCCGCCCTCGGCTGCCCCCTCGGCCAGGGCTACCTCTACGGAGCCCCGGCGCCGCTAACCCGCTGACCCGCTGCGTTGAGCCCGGAGCCCGGAGCCCGGAGCCCGGAGCCCGCAGCTCGGAGCCCGGAGCCCGCTCTGTGCTCGCCGCCCGCTGCGTCGGCCCGTAGTCTGCTGATCCGCTGATCGAGCCGGTCGGCATGGTCGCCGTGCCGGATCAGTGATGTCGTCGGCCAGGCCGCCGGGCCCGTTCAGCGGGATCGTGGGTTGACCCGGCGGGTCGGCTCCGCGGTTGTCGGGTCCTCCGGCCAGGGATGACGTGGGTATCGGCCGCGCATCTCGGCACGCACCTGTGGATAGCCCTGCACCCAGAAGGAGCCGAGATCCCGGGTCACCGCGACCGGCCGCCCAGCCGGTGACAACAGATGCAGAAGCACCGGCACCCGGCCGTCGGCCAGTCGTGGCGCCTCCCGCCAGCCGAATGCCTCCTGCACCTTCACCGCCAGCACCGGCGCGGCCGGGTCGCCGTAGTCCACCCGCACCTGCGAACCGCTCGGCACCGGCAGGCGCTCCGGGGCGACCTCGTCCAGCCGGCCCGCCACCGACCAGGGCACCAGCCGTCGCAGGCCACCGGCCACGTCGACGCGGGCCAGGTCGGCGCGGCGCCGGGCCGCACCGAGATCCAGCCAGTCCTCCGGGTTCTCCAGCAGCGCGGCGTCGGACACGTCCGGCCACGGTGCACCGAGCGCCGTGTGGGCGAACGCCAGCCTGCGCCGCAGGTCCTCGGCGTTCCGGCTCCACGTCAGCAGGCCCAGGCCCTCCCGGCGGAGACCGGTGACCAGGGCCGCCCTCAACAGTGACGGGTCGGGGTCGGACAACCGGGCCGAGACGAGAGTGATCGCGCCGAGCCGCTGCACACGCCGGGCGACCACGTCGCCGTCGGCCCAGCCGATCTCGGTCTCCTCGGCCAGCAGTGGCGCGGCCACCGAACGTGCGGTCCCCTCGTCCAGCGGCGCGGCGCTGCGGATCCGGGCGACCGGCGTCCCGGCCGGCCGGTCCGCGTTCGCCACGGCGATCCACTGCACGCCGGTCAGCGGGCTGCCGGCGGGCAGTTCGGCGGCGGTGCCCCCGGCCATCAGGTAGTCACGGCCGCCGGGCTCCCGGGCGCGCGCCACCCGTTCCGGATACGCCAGACCGGCCACCAGTCCCGCCGCCACGTCGTCGGTGAGCGGGCCCGTGGTGGAGCCGCCGATCCGAATTCCGCCGTGCCGGTTCATGCCGGCCGGCCCGGCCTCGGCGGAATCCCCGCCGCCGGTGCCGGAGCCGGTGGCCCGGTCGAGGGAGCGGGTGAGCCGCCGGACCTCGGCCCGCCAGGCCGGGTCGTTGCGGGCGGCGCGCCAGACCGTCACCACGTCGCCGGAGGTGGTGCGATCGTCGTCGAGGACGGCGACGATCTCGGCGGCCCGGGCGGCACCCAGCGTGGCCGCACCGTCGAGCAGGGCGCGAGCCAGACGGGGGTGCAGGCCCGCGCCGGCGAGGGCCCGGCCGCGTGGGGTGATCCGGCCGTCGTCGTCCACGGCGCCGAGATCGTGCAGCGTGGCGACGGCCGCCCGCAGCGCGCCGGGCGGTGGTGGGTCGGGCAGGGCCAGCCCGTCGCCGCCGGGATGTCCCCACAACGCCAGGTCGAGTGCGAATCCGGTCAGGTCGGCGGCGGCGATCTCCGGCTCCGGCTGAGCCGGCAACCGGTCGTGCAGCGCCGGGGACCAGCAGCGGTAGACCCGGCCCGGGGCCTCTCGCCCGGCTCGCCCGGCGCGCTGCTCGGCCGACGAGCGGGACACCGGCACCGTGGCCAGAGCGCCGAGGCCGCGGGCGTGGTCCATCCGGGGCACCCGGCTGAGCCCGGCGTCGACCACCGCGCGGACGCCCGGAACGGTCAGGCTGCTCTCCGCGACCGCGGTGGCCAGCACCACCCGCCGGCCCGGACCGGCGTTGAGCGCCGCGTCCTGGGCGGCACCGGACTGCCGGCCGTGCAGCGTGACGATCTCGGCGCCGGCACCGCCGAGGCGGGCCGCGACAGTCTCGATCTCGCGGGCGCCGGGCAGGAAGACCAGCACGTCGCCGTCGCCCTCGGCCAGCGCGCGCCGGGTGGTCGCGGCCACGTGGCCGAGCAGGCGTGGGTCGACCCGCAAACCGTGCGGCGGGGTGATCGTTCCGGGCGGTGGTGCCCAGATCACCTCCACCGGATAGGTCCGGGCGTGCGCGGTCAGCACCGGGGCCGGGAGGCCGGGACCACCCAGGACGGCGGCCAGCCGGTCGGCGTCGGCCGTAGCCGAGGTCGCCAGGAGCCGCAGGTCGGGGCGTAGCGCCGATCGCACCTCGACCAGGAAGGCGAGGGCCAGGTCGGAGTCGAGATGCCGCTCGTGGCACTCGTCGAGGATCACCGTGGTCTCCCCGGCCATCTCGGGGTCGGCCTGCAGACGCCGGACCAGCAGGCCGGTCGTGACCACCTCGACGACGGTCTCGCGGGAGACCCGGCGTTCCCCGCGCACCGCGAAGCCGACCCGGCGGCCGACCGGCTCGCCGAGCAGACCGGCCATCCGGCGGGCGGCGGCGCGCGCGGCGACGCGGCGTGGCTCCGCGACGATCACCCGGCTGCCCGGTGCGGCCAGCGCGAGGGGGACGAGCGTGGTCTTGCCCGTGCCGGGTGGCGCGACCAGGACCGCGGCCCCGGCATCGGCCAGGGTGGCGGCCACCTCGGGCAGCACGGGACGGACCGGGAGGTCGGGCAGGGAACCGGCGGGGATGAGCACGCGCCAAGTCTGGCCCATGCCTCCGACAGTTCTCGCGGTTGTCCACAGCGGCGTTCAGCCGGAATTCAGGTCACCGGCGCATCACGACCCGGTCGCGGCCCGGTCGCGGGGCGGAAAGCCCCGGTCAGCGTCCTCCGGAGCGTCGCCGGAGAGGTACGCGCAGCGTGCACCGGTTATCCACAGGCCTGGACGAGGGCGAGATTTCCGGCGGCCATCCGTGGCAGGGTGGCCTCACGAGCGAGCCTTGTTAATTCTTCGGTTCGCCGGTGCCCGTCCCGGTTGCGGGCTGCTTGACTGATCGACATCGACGAGGGGGTGACCGATGGGTGTGGTGGAGGCGTTCAACGCTCTGCCTGCTGAGCGGTTGGAAGCCGAGCTGCTCGCCTGTTGCGCGGCGCCGGCCTGGGCCGCTGCGGTCGCCGCGAAACGGCCGTTCGCCGACCGTGCCGGGGTGCTCGCCGCGGCCGACGCCGCCAGTCAGGGCCTGACCTGGCCGGAGGTGTTGCAAGGGCTGTCCGCGCATCCACGGATCGGCGAGCGGGCAGCCGGCGACTCCCGCGAGGCGGCCTGGTCGCGGGCCGAGCAGTCGGCCGCCGCGGGCACCGCTGACGACACGACCGCTGCGGAGCTGCTCGCGGCCAACCATGCCTACGAGAAGCGGTTCGGCCACGTCTTCCTGATCTTTGCGAGCGGCCGGTCGCAGGCCGAGATCCTCGCCGCGGCGCGGGAGCGGCTCGGCAACGACGAGGCGACCGAACGCACGGTGGTGACCGGTGAGCTGGGCCGCATCGCCCGGCTACGGCTTGAGCGGGTGCTCGATGCCCTCTGACGGTCTGGCGTCCGAGTTCCATGCCCGGATCTCGACGCACATCCTGGACACGGTGACCGGCGAGCCGGCCCGTGACGTCTATGTGCGGCTCGAGCGCCGCGACTCCGACGGCTGGTGCACGATCGCCGAGGGCCGCACCGACGACGACGGCCGCCTGCGTTACCAGGTGCGGCTGCACGAGTGGCAGGCCGGCGGTTATCGCCTGTTCTTCTATGTGGAGCCATATCTGGGTGGGGACTGCTTCTTCCCGGAGATCACGGTCGCTTTCCACGTGCACGACCCGAATCGGCACTACCACGTGCCGCTGCTGCTGAGCCGGTACGGCTACACCACCTATCGAGGGAGCTGACGAGAAGTTGGGGATCGCGCTCGGACCGAACCGCTACGGCAAGGCGGAGACACGCCTGGTGCGGGTGCACCGTGACGGTGACACGCACGGGCTGGTGGACCTCAACGTCAGCATCGCGCTCTCCGGCGACCTGACGGCGACGCACCTGACCGGCGACAACTCCGGTGTCCTGCCGACCGACACGATGAAGAACACGGTGTATGCGTTCGCCAGGGAGCACGGTGTCGGCGAGCCGGAGTCGTTCGCCCTGCTGCTGGCACGGCACTTCGTGGGCACCCGGTCGCAGGTGCACACGGCGAAGGTGTCGATCGAGTCGTTCGGCTGGGACCGGCTGGGCCCGCACTCGTTCCGCAGACGCGGCGACCACGTCCGTACGACCGTGGTGTCGGTGACCGGCGAGTCGACGCGGGTGGTGTCCGGAGTGACCGGCCTGGTCCTGCTGAATGCGACGGATTCGGAATTCCACGGTTTCGTCGAGGACGGCTGGACGACGCTGAAGCCGACCACGGAGCGCATCCTGGCGACGGCCGTGGACGCCCGCTGGCGGCACGCCGGTGACGACACGGACTGGGCGGCGTCGTTCGCCGGGGCGCTGGAGGCCCTGACAGCGGCGTTCGTGGGCACCTACAGCTATTCGCTGCAGCAGACCCTCTACGCGATGGGTGCCCGCCTGCTCGAGGAGCGTGCCGAGGTGGCCGAGGTGCGGCTGGCCCTGCCGAACAAGCATCACTACCTGGCCGATCTGTCCCCGTTCGGCCTGGACAATCCGAACGAGGTGTTCATCGCCGGTGACCGGCCCTACGGGCTGATCGAGGGCACGGTGACCCGTGACGACGCGCCCGCGCTGACCGAGGAGTGGTGGCTGTGATCATCATCGAGAACGTCGCCGTCGCGACGGTCGACGCGGACGGCACCGAGTTCCCCGACGGGCACGTGGTGGTCGGCGACGACGGCCGGATCGCCGCGGTGGGCGCGGGCCGGTCGGAGCTGGCCGGCGAGCGGGTGAACGGTGCCGGCTGCCTGGTCACGCCCGGTCTGGTGAACACGCATCACCACCTCTACCAGTGGGCGACCCGGGGACTCGCGCTGGACGAGACGCTGTTCGGCTGGCTCACCACGCTGTACCCGATCTGGGGCCGGCTGGACGCGGAGATCGTCGGCGCCGCGGCGGGCGCCGGACTCGGCTGGCTGGCGCTGTCCGGATGCACCACGAGCATGGATCACCACTACGTCTTCCCCCGTGACGGCGGTGACGTGCTGGCTGCCGAGATCGAGGCGGCCCGCTCCATCGGGATCCGGTTCCATCCGACGCGCGGGTCGATGGACCTGAGCCGCAAGGACGGCGGCCTGCCTCCGGACCACCTGGTCGAGGACACCGACGAGGCTCTGGCGGCCACCGAGGCGGCCATCGACCGCTGGCACGACCCCGCGCCGGATTCGATGCTGCGGATCGCAGTGGCCCCGTGCTCGCCGTTCTCGGTCACCACCCGGCTCATGGAGGAGGCCGCGGTGCTGGCCCGGCGCAAGGGCGTGCGGCTGCACACCCACCTGGCCGAGACCGACGACGAGGAGGAGTTCTGCCTCAAACAGTTCGGCTGCACCCCGGTGGAGTACGCGGAACGTGTCGGCTGGCTCGGCGACGACGTCTGGCTGGCTCACGGCGTGCACCTGGACGACGCGGCGATCGTCAAGCTGGGCACGACCGGCACCGGTGTGGCGCACTGCCCGAGCTCGAACGCGCGGCTCGGCACCGGTGCGGCCCGGGTGCGTGAGCTGGTGGACCACCGCGTACCGGTGGGGCTCGGGGTGGACGGCGCGGCCTCGCAGGAGGTCTCGCACCTCGGTGCCGAGCTGCGGCAGGCGCTCTACACCGCACGCCAGCGCGGCGGGCCGAAGGCGATGGACGCCCGGGAGGCGCTGCGTCTGGGCACCATCGGCGGGGCCCGGTGCCTGGGCCGCCAGGACGACATCGGTTCGATCGAGCCGGGCAAACTCGCTGACCTGGTGATGTGGCGGCTCGACGGACTGGGTCACGACGGGATCGACGACAGGGTTGCGGCGCTGGTCTTCGGCCCACCGGCCCGGGTCGATCTCGCCCTGGTCGGAGGACGCCGGATCGTGGAACGCGGCGAGCTCGTGAACGCCGACGCCGACACCTTGACGGCGAACGCCCGGCGGGCTCACCGGCGTCTCCTGGATGTTTCATAGAGAAGAACACCACAGGATCCGGGTAGTGGTAGGCGGGCCGGGAGCATGAATAATGCTCGATTACGGTACGGGGGAGTAACCACACTGAGAGGAATCGTCAACGATGACCGAGATCCTGTCCGACGAGGCTGTGGCGTTCGTCGCCGACCTGAACCGGCGCTTCCGGCCTCGCCGTAACGAGCTCCTCCAGGCTCGGGCCACGCGTCGCGCGGAGATCGCGGCCGGCGCCACGCTGGGTTTCCTGGCCGAGACGGCGGACATCCGCGCGGCCGAGTGGTCCGCCCCGCCCGCCCCGGCGGACCTGCAGGACCGGCGGGTGGAGATCACCGGTCCGACCGAGCGGAAGATGACGATCAACGCGCTCAACTCGGGTGCCAAGGTGTGGCTGGCCGACCTGGAGGACGCGAACACCCCGCACTGGTCCAACGTGGTCGACGGCCAGCAGAACCTCTACGACGCCATCCGGCGCACGATCAGGCTCGAGACCGAGAAGAAGACGTACGAACTGAACGGCGGCCCGTACCCGACGATCGTGATGCGCCCGCGCGGCTGGCACCTCGACGAGCGGCACCTGCCGGTGGACGGCGAGTCGGCCGTGGGAGCCCTGGTCGACTTCGGGCTCTACTTCTTCCACAACGCCAAGGAGCTGCTGGAACGCGGCTCCGGCCCGTACTTCTACCTGCCGAAGATGGAGTCCCACAAAGAGGCCGCCCTCTGGAACGACGTCTTCACGTACGCGCAGGAGGCATTGGGTGTTCCGGTCGGCACCATCCGCGCGACCGTGCTGATCGAGACCATTCCGGCCGCGTTCGAGATGGAGGAGATCCTGCATGCGCTGCGCCCGCACATCTCCGGGCTCAACGCCGGCCGCTGGGACTACCTGTTCAGCATCATCAAGTACTTCCGGGACAACCCGAACATGATCCTCCCGGACCGGGCGTCGGTGACGATGACGGCGCCGTTCATGCGGGCCTACTCGGAGCTGCTCGTCTCCACCTGCCACAAGCGTGGCGCGTTCGCGATGGGCGGCATGGCCGCGTTCATCCCGAGCCGCCGTGACCCGGCGGTCAACGAGGTGGCCCTGACCAAGGTTCGTGAGGACAAGGAACGCGAGGCCGGTGACGGTTTCGACGGCTCATGGGTGGCCCACCCCGACCTGGTGCCGGTCTGCAAGGAGATCTTCGACCGGGTGCTCGGCGACAAGCCGAACCAGCTCGCCAAGAAGCGGCCCGATGTCGCGGTGGACGCGGCCGATCTGCTCGACGTGGCCGGCACCGGCGGCGCGGTGACCCGCGCCGGGCTGCACAACAACGTCAACGTCGCCCTGCAGTACCTGGAGGCGTGGCTGCGCGGGAACGGCGCGGTCGCGATCCACAACCTGATGGAGGATGCCGCCACCGCGGAGATCTCCCGCTCCCAGGTGTGGCAGTGGATCCACAACGGCGTGAAGCTCGAGGACGGCACCCCGATCACCGCCGACCTGGTTGGCCGGATCGAGGACGAGGAACTCGCGAAGATCCGCGATGCGGTCGGTGACGAGGCGTGGACGGCAGGGCGTTACGACGACGCCCGCAAGCTGTTCGAGCGGGTCGCCCTGGCCGACGACTTCGCCGACTTCCTGACCAGCGCCGCGTACGACTCCATCGATTGATCGACCGGTGCGGCCGGACCGATGGCCGGCCGCACCACCCACAGGGGAAGGGCTACCGGGTGCGCCTGAACGAGACCGACTACGACGAGATCGACGCGAGTCTCGCCGCGCACGACGCCTTTCTGCAGGCCCGCTATCCGGGGGACCGCCCGGGCCGGCAGCCGGTGCACACCGTCTACGTCCCGGCCGACCGTCTGGACGACTTCCGCGACTGGGGCACCCTCGCCCTCGAGGCGATGGACCGGCACGATTTCCCCTGGCCGGACCCCACGGTCCGGGCCAAGCTCGCCCGCGAGCCGATCGAGGACCTGCGCGTCGACTTCGAGGACGGCTACGGCGTCCGCGACGACGACCAGGAGGACGCGGCCGTCCGGAAGGCGGCGGCGATCCTGGCCGGCGGCCCGCGGCCACCGTTCCTCGGCATCCGGGTCAAGTCCCTGGAGGCGTCCACCCGGCACCGCTCCCTGCGCACGCTGGATCTCTTCCTCGACAGCTACCAGGACCTCTTCACCATCACATTGCCCAAGGTCAGCGGTCCCGGCCAGGTGTCGGCGATGGTCGCCGTCTGCGAGAAACTCGAGCGATCGTACGGCCTGAGCACCGGCGCTCTGAGCTTCGAGATCCAGGTCGAACTACCCTCCGCGGTGCTCGCCGCCGACGGGACCGCCGCGGTGGCCACGCTGATCACCGCGGCGGCCGGCCGATGCACGGGTCTGCACTACGGAACGTACGACTACAGTGCCGCCGCCGGGGTGGCCGCCGCCTACCAGTCGATGGAGCATCCGGCCGCCGACTACGCCAAGGCGGTGATGCAGGCCGCGGCCGCGCAGACCGGGGTCCGTCTGTCCGACGGCTCGACGAACATTCTCCCGGTCGGTGACACCGCGCAGGTGCACGCCGCCTGGGAACTGCATCGCCGGCTGGTCCGCCGCTCCCTGGAACGCGGCTTCTACCAGGGGTGGGACCTGCACCCGGCACAGTTGCCGACCCGGTACGCGGCGACCTACGAGTTCTTCCGCGACGGCCGGGACACGGCGGTCACCAGACTGCACCGCTATCTTGACCGGCAGGACAGCGGTATCGCCGACGAACCGGCCACCGCACGGGCGCTCGGCGGCTATCTGCTGCGCGGCCTGGACTGCGGTGCGCTCGGCGACGCGGGATTTTCCCGTACCCGATTGACCGCCCTGACCGGACAAGACGAGGCCTGAAGGAGACGGCAGTGGGTTACCACACCGATTTCGCCGGGCAGGTGGCGATCGTTCCGCCGCTGAATCCGCACGAGGTGGAATACCTCGACCGGTTCGCCGAGACACGCCATGAGTCCCGCGCGGCGGGCCCCTATGCGGTGAGCGGGAACGGTCTCGATGCCGCCGACATGTACGGCGGTGCGGGACCACCGCCGGAGTTGCCCGGTTACTGGTGTCAATGGGTGCCGACGGCTTCCGGTGACGCGTTGATCTGGAACGGCGAGGAGAAGTTCTACGCGGCGGAATTCTGGCTCGCCTACCTGATCGACACGTTCCTCCGGCCGGGTGCGGCGATCCGTGCCGAGCCGGTACCCGGCTGGTTCCGGCCGTCCGCGTTCGAGCACTTCACCTGCGATCACGTGCTGAACGGCGTGGTCGCCGCGGAGGGCGAGGAGGAGGGCGACCGGTGGCGTATCGAGGTGCGCGACAACGTCGTCCACGTGATCCGTCTGGTGGATTGGCCGGCGCCCGCGGAAATCGATCCGCGTGATCCGGGCGACTGGGAGCAGGCTCAGTGGGACGAATTCGCGGCCCGGGCCCGGCACAACCAGGTTTCCGTGATCAGCGGATCCGGGCAGAAAATCGATCTCGGCCCGGCCGCCGAGCACGGTTTCGCGCCGATCGAACCGACGGGCTGACCATTCAGACCTTCGAGAAGAACGGGACGATCAGTAACGCGCAAAGGGTGAGCCAGGTGGCGAACTGCTCGTGCCCCCGGTTGCCCTCACGGATGGCCTTGTAGAGCAGCGCCGCTATCAGCGCGGCAAGGCCGGAGCCAGCCATGATCGACGGAGTGCCGGGTTCGGCGAACCACTCGGGCGCGAGGCTGACCAGCGACGCGGGATCAATGACCGCCAGTCCGGCGAAGGCGATCACGGCGACCGCGAGGATCGCCACGGCGAGACCGCGCAGCAGGATATTGGGGCCCACTTCCATCGAGGGCTTCGGGTTCGTCACGCCGGTTGCCTTCCGTGATGGTCCTCATCGGTTGGACCACCTTAGCGGCCTTGGCAAATCCGGTTTGGATCGAACCTTTCCAGGCTGTGGCGAGTACTACCGGGTGGGACGGCGCGAGATCCCGGAGGAGACGTTGCGGTGACGCAAAGTAACGCCGAGCATGTGTGTGAGCGACCATCGTGGCAGTGCCGGGCCTGCGGTGAGCCCTGGCCGTGCCCGCCGGCGCGGGCCTCACTGGCGGACGGGGCCGATCGCGTCATGCTGACCATGTACATGTGGGGCCATCTGGACCGGGCCATGACCGATCTGCCCCCGGGGCCGCCGGCGGAGCTCTTCGACCGCTTCCTGCGCTGGACCGACGGCCGTCTGGTCCAGGCCTGACCCACCCAGCTGTCGCGCACCGCTGTCTCAGCGCACCTGAGGCAGCGGCGGTGTCCAGCCGTGAAGTCCGGGCTGGCGTGCACCGTTGTCTCAGCGCACCTGATACAGCGGTGGTGTCTAGCCGCGAAGTCCCCGGCTGGCGTGCACCGTGGTCTCGGCGCAGCTGAGGCAGCGGTGGTGTGCGGCTGGGGGTGGGGTTCAGGCGGGGACGATCTGGTCGCGTACCCAGGACGGGTCCGGATTGACGTGGCCCTGGCCGCCGATCACCACGGTCGGCACGGTCTCGTCGCCGCCGGTGATCTCGCGGACCGTGGCGGCCGCCGCCGGGTCCTTCCAGATGTCCACCCAGCGCAGCCGGTCCGCGTCGGCACCGAGCCGGGCCCGCAGCCGCAGGCAGAAGACGCACCCGGGCCGCCAGTAGACGACCGGCCGGTCGTCGGCCGCGGCAGCCGTGGCGCGCGGGAACGCCAGCGGCGACAGCACGAAGCCGAGCACCAGGAATCCGGCCATCAGGAGGGCGGCGGTGCCGGGGGCGCCGTCGCTGATCTTGGCAGCGGCGATCAGCACTCCACAGATGGCTGTCAGAACCGCCGCGCTCCACCGTCGCAACATGGAGCGGCACGGTACTCCGCTACGGCCCGTGACGATATCCCCGACCGGCCTGATGCGCGCCGGTGCGAAACAAACCGCCGATAGGGTCGATCCATGGCTGATCTTGTAGTGCGTTCGTCGCGTGCCGTGACGCCGGAGGGCGAGCGGCCGGCGGCGGTGGTGGTGGAGAACGGGAAGATCGCCGCGGTGCTGCCGTACGACGCCGAGGTGACCGCCGCGACCGAGGTCGATCTCGGCGCGACCGCTCTGCTGCCGGGCCTGGTCGACACGCATGTGCACGTCAACGAGCCGGGCCGGACCGAGTGGGAGGGTTTCGCCACGGCGACCCGGGCGGCGGCGGCGGGCGGGGTCACCACGATCATCGACATGCCGCTGAACAGCCTGCCGCCGACGGTGAACCGGGACGCGCTGAAAGTCAAGCAGGCGGCCGCGGCCGGTCAGTGCCACGTCGACGTGGGCTTCTGGGGCGGCGCGATCCCGGGCAACGCCGCTGACCTGCCCGGCCTGCACGCCGACGGGGTCTTCGGTTTCAAGGCCTTCCTCGCCGATTCGGGGGTGCCCGAGTTCCCGCCGGTCGACGCCGGTCAGCTGGCCGCCGCCATGAACGCCGTCGACGCGCTGTTCGTGGTGCACGCCGAGGATCCGGAGCGTCTGCGCGATGCGGCGAGCTCGGCCGCGTACGCCGATTTCCTGGCCTCCCGCCCGCAGGACGCCGAGCATGCCGCGGTCGCCACCGCCGTCGCGGGGGCCCGGGCCGCGGACCGCCGCGTGCACATCCTGCATCTGTCCGCGGCCTCCGCACTGCCGTTGATCGCGCGGGCCAGAGCCGAGGGCGTACGGGTGACCGCCGAGACCTGCCCGCACTATCTGACGCTCGACGCGGCCGGCATCCCGGACGGCGCCACCGAGTTCAAGTGCTGCCCGCCGATCCGGGACGCGGCGAACGCCGACCGTCTGTGGGAGGCGCTGGCCGACGGCCTGATCACCTGCGTGGTCAGCGACCACTCGCCGTGCACGCCCCACCTGAAGCGGCGGGACACCGGCGATTTCGCGGCCGCCTGGGGCGGGATCGCGTCGGTGCAGCTCGGTCTTCCGGTGATCTGGACCGCGGCTGCCGGGCGCGGGCATACCCTCGCGGACGTGGTGAAGTGGATGGCGCGCCGCCCCGCCGATCTGGTGGGATTGCGGAACAAGGGCCGGATCGCCTCCGGCGCGGACGCGGATCTGGTGGCGTTCGAGCCCGACGCCGAGTTCGTCGTCGACGCGTCCGCCCTGCATCATCGCCATCCCGTCACGCCGTACGCGGGAAAGGCCCTGCGGGGTGTGGTCCGGACGACCTGGCTGCGTGGCCGTGAGGTGACGGGCGCGGTGGCCGGCGGCATGTTCCTGAGCAACAGCAAGGAGACCTGATGGACTTCACCGCACTTCCCGATCTGGCGTCGCGGGCCTTCGGCGGGGGAGTCGTGCACGTCAACGACGAGTTCTTCGCCACGGCCGACCATCTGGTGCTGCCGGAGCCGCCGAGGCACGCGCCGAGGACCTTCGATCACAAGGGACAGGTGTACGACGGCTGGGAGACGCGCCGCCGCCGCGAGCCGGGCCACGACTTCGCGGTGCTCCGGCTCGGTGCTCCCGGCGTCATCCACGGCGTCGACGTCGACACCGCGTTCTTCACCGGCAACTATCCGCCGTTCGCGTCGGTGGAGGCCGTCGAGCTGCCCGGCTATCCGGGACCGGCCGAGCTCGGGGCCGCCGACTGGATCGAGGTGCTGCCGAAATCGCCGTTGAAGGGCGACGGGCGCAACCTGTACCCGGTGGAGGACCGCCGCCGGTTCACGCACGTGCGGCTCAACATCTTCCCGGACGGCGGGGTGGCCCGGCTGCGGGTGCACGGTGAGGTGGTGCCCGACCCGGAGCTGCTGCCGAAGGTGTTCGACGTGGCCGCCGCCGAGTACGGCGCGACCGTCGTGGACTGCAGCAACATGTTCTACGGCAATCCGCAGCGGATGCTGATGCCCGGCCTGGCCCGCAACATGGGCGACGGCTGGGAGACGTCCCGGCGCCGCGACGACGGCAACGACTGGGTGCTGGTACGGCTGGCGGCCCCGGCCGTGCTCAAGTTCGCCGACCTGGACACCAGCCACTTCAAGGGCAACGCCCCCGGCTGGGCCACCCTGACCGGTTTCGACCGCGAGGGCGTCGCCGTCCAGCTGCTGCCACGGGTGGCGCTGCGGCCGGACACCCGGCACCGGTTCCCGCTGGTCAAGGGTCCCGAGGTGGTTCAGGTACGGCTGGACGTCTTCCCGGACGGCGGCATGGCCCGGCTACGCCTGCTGGGGCGTGCCGACCGTGAACACCTCCGTGCAAGACTCGGCCGGTGACTCGCACCGTCTCTCTGATCCTCGTCGATCCGGCCGGCGAACTGCTGGGCCGGCTGCCACCGTTCACCGTCGAGGTGCCCTGGTGGCAGGAGGTGTCCGATGTGGTGGCGGCCGCGGGCGTCGACGTCACCGTGCTGCGTCTGCTGCACGGCGACCGGCCGTCGCCACCCGGCGGGCATGTCACCTACCTGGCGATGACCCCGGAACGCCCGGAGGGGCTGCTCCCGGCCGGTACCGACCTGGCGCCGCATCCGCTGCGGGCGGCGTACGCCGAGCCGGCCGGTGCGGCAGCGTCCCTGGCGTGGGCGGCCGGCGCGCTGGACCGGATCGGACTGTCCGGGACGATTGCCCGGCAGCAGCGCACCTGGAACCTGTCGGCGATCTGGCGGTTCGACCGTCCGGACGGGCAGCCGGTGGCCTGGCTCAAGCAGGTGCCGCCGTTCTTCGCGCACGAGGCGGCCGTCTGCCGGCTGGTCGACGCCGTCTTCCCGGGCCTGGCACCCTACGTTCTTGCCGCCGGTGACGAGGGCCGTGCCCTGCTGACGCATGTACCCGGCGCGGATCAGTACGACGCCGCCCCCGAGTTCCGGCGGCGGGTGCTGACGGCCTTCCACCCGGTGCAGGAACATTTCGCCGGCCGGGTGGACGAGTTGCGGGCCGCCGGTGTCCCCGAGCTGTCCCTCGAGACGATCGTCAAGGTCGCGGAACCGCACCTCGCCGGCATCGCCGGGCTGGGTGAGCTGCTCGACGGCCTGCCGCGCCGGCTCGCGGACGTGGACGCCTGCGGCCTGCCCGACACTCTGGTCCACGGTGACCTGCACATGGGCAACGTGGTGAGCGACGGCGAGTCGCTGACCATCGTGGACTGGGGCGACTCGGTGATCGGCAATGCGGCATACGACGTGCTGCGGCTGCCCGGCGATCCGGGCCTGCTGGCCGGGTGGGCGCAACTCTGGCCGGGCCGCGAAGCGCTGCGGGCCGCCGAGCTGCTGCGGCCGGTGGAGTCGCTGCGCCAGGCGGTCGTCTACGCCGGGTTCCTGGAGAGCATCGAGCCGTCCGAGTGGCCCTACCACGCGGGTGACGTCGAGCGATGCCTGCGGGCGGCTGTCGAGCGGGCCGGCGGACATTCATAGACCTCACCGTGCCGGCGATATCTTCCGTACCGTGTCAGGCATGGAGGATGCCCGCCGGCGCTATCTCGATCTGATCCGCCGCGACGGTGCCGAACTCTCGCCCGCCCTGGCCGAGGCGTTCGCGACGGTGCCGCGCGAGGTTTTCGTCCCGGACGGTTTCCACCGGCGCGACGGGCGGCGTGTCCTGCCCGCCGACCCGGAGTTCCTGCCGACCGTCTACAGCGACGACGTGCTGGTCACCAAGTTGAACGGGGAGGTCCCGGTCAGCTCGTCCAGCCAGCCGTCGCTGATGGCCACCATGATCGAGGCGCTGGACGTGCGGCCCGGCCTGCGGGTCCTGGAGATCGGTGCGGGCACCGGCTACAACGCGGCGCTTCTCGCTTCGCTCGGCGCGACCGTGACCACCGTGGACGTTCAGCCCGACGTCGCGGCACGGGCCAGATCCGCGCTGGCCAGGGCAGGGATTGCGGGCGTACGGGTGGAAGCCGCCGACGGCTGGACCGGGGGCCCACCGGAACGCTACGACCGGATCATCGTGACCGTCGGCGTCACCGGGATCTCCCCGCACTGGCTGGACCGGCTGGAGCCGGACGGCCGGATCGTCGTCCCGGTCGCGCACGGAGGTATCCATCCGGTCCTCGACGTCCGCCACGGCCCGGCAGCGACCGTGGTGTGCTCGGCCGGGTTCATGGGCGCGGCCGGCCCGCTCGGCGCCCGGCATCCGCGCAGTCATCCGCCCGCGGCCACGGCGCTGGAGGATCTGACCGAGCGATCCCCGGCCCGCTGGCGACCGCCGCTCGACCCGGACGCGTACCGCAGTCTCTGGTATGCGGCCGCGGCCTGGCACTATCGGGTCAGCCACGCGTCGATTCCCGGCCGGGAGCAGAGTTACCTGGCGCTGCTCGACGACACGGGCCGGGCCGGTGCGGTCGTGCTGGCGGACGGTGCGATCCTGGCCTCGGGTGCGGAGGCGGACCGCTGGACCGCCGTCGGTATCGCCCTCGCCGACCGATGGCAGGCGCTGGACCGGCCGCCGATGCGTGCCTGGCGGACCACGTTCGCGCTGGCCGGCGACCCGGCCGCACCGATCTGGGCCCCGTCCCGGTGGACGTTGTCAGCGAGCACGTAGGTAGGTGAGCACCGCCATCACCCGGCGGTTCGTGTCGTCGGTCGGCGGCAGCCCCAGTTTGGCGAGGATGTTGCCGACGTGCTTGCCGACCGCGGGATCGCTGATGAACAGTTCCGCCGCGATGGCCGAGTTTGACCGGCCCTCGGCGATCAGGGCGAGCACCTCGCGCTCCCGGGCGGAGAGCCCGCCGAGCGGGTCCTGCGGCCGGCTGATCAGGCGGCGGACCACGTCCGGGTCGACCACGGTGCCGCCGGCGACCACGGTCCGCAGCGCCGCCACGAACTCGGCGATGTCGGCGACCCGGTCCTTGAGCAGGTAACCGACACCGTCGCCGGTCCCGATCAGGTCGGCCGCGTAGTCGTGCTGCACGTACTGGCTGAGGACCACGACCGGCAGGCCGGGGCGGTCGCGCCGGAGGCGTACCGCGGCCCGGAGCCCTTCGTCGGAGAAGGACGGCGGCATCTTGATGTCGGTGATCACCAGGCCGGGGTCGTGCTCCTGCACCGCGGCCACCAGCTCGTCGGCGTCCCCGACCGCGGCGACCACCTCGAACCCGAACCGGACCAGCACCCCGACCAGGCCCTCGCGGAGCAGGACGCCGTCCTCGGCGAGCACCACCCGGGTCACAGCTCGACCCGCAGCAGCGTCGGGCCACCGGCCGGGCTGGCCAGCAGCAGTTTCCCGCCGGCCGCGGCCACCCGGTCGGCGAGACCGGTCAGCCCGGTGCCGCGTGCCGGGTCGGCACCGCCCCGCCCGTCGTCGTGGATCTCCAGCGCGATCCCGTCACCGGCCCTGATCAGGCGGAGCTGGACCGTCGTGGCGCGGGCGTGCTTGGCGACGTTGGTGAGCGCCTCCGCCGCCACGAAGTACGTGGTCGTCTCGATCCGTTCCGGAAGCCGGCCGGTGATCTCGGCGGTGTCGACCGCCACCGGGATCGGCGAGTTGCCGGCCAGCTCGCGGAGCGCGGCCGGCAGCCCCAGGTCGCCGAGCGTCTGCGGCCGGATGCCGTGCACCAGGTCGCGCAGCACGACCATCAGCTCCTTGGCTTGGCGGTGGGCCCGGCCCAGCGGCTCCGCGGCCGGCGAGTCGCCGGGCAGGTCGAGCCGGGCCATGCCCAGCTGCAGGGTGAGGCTGGTGAGCCGGTGCTGGGCGCCGTCGTGCAGGTCGCGTTCGATCCGGCGCCGTTCGGCGTCGAACGCGTCGGCCAGCCGGGCCCGTGACTGCGCCACCTCGGTGAGCCGGTCGCGCAACCCGTCGCCGCCGCCGAGCAGCCGCCGGGCCAGAGCGCCGTGCCCGGCCGCCATCGCACCGGCCAGGTAGAGCACGGCCGGCAGCAGGACGATCCCGAGCAGTACGAACGGCACCGACCCGATGCCGCCGTTGATGACGTAGGTGCCGAACTGCCACTCGGCCAGCCCCGGGCTCAGCAGCAGCACCAGCTCGAAGACGATCAGCAGGGTCACGCCGAGGTACAGCGGGGGAGCGGCCAGCCCGAGCAGCGCGGCGTAGAGGACGGCCCGCCACGTGCTCTCCTCCTGATACCGCGCGACAAGCCAGGTGACCGGGCTGGCGGCGAGCGGGCGGTGGGGTCCGGGCAGCGGCCGCCGGTCGATCAGGTTGAGCCGGCGGCGTTCCAGGGCGGCCAGTGGCAGGGCCACCATCGGACCGCCGACGACGAGCAGGACGACCGCCACGAGCATGAGGACGAGGACCGCGGGCTGTGGGCCGCGTCCCTCGCTGATGTCCCGCACGGCCACCACCCAGGGCAGCAGCAGCATCCACACGACGGCGGCGACCGGGGCGGCGACCACCGCGGTGACCGTCAGGTGCAGGAGGGACCGCCACGGCCAGGAGGTGAACAGGTATCGGCGATCTTTCAGGGCACTGGTAAGCACGGGCTCACGGTAGTCAGCCGGTCACGGCCCGGCCCAGCCGTCGAGGGACACCATCCGGGGTATGGCTGGGTATACCTTTCTGCGGATGAGGGCTGCTTACGATGAGATCGCGGACTGGTACGAGACCGAGTTCCTGCCGTCGACGACACCGGGCGACCCGCTCGGCATCCGGCGGGCGATCACCGAGCATCTCGGCACCGGAACGGGCCGCTGCCTGGAGATCGGCTGTGGCACCGGGGTCCACGCGGCCCAGGTGCGGGAGCTCGGCTTGACGCCGTTCGGCGCAGACCTGTCGGCCGGGATGCTGGGCCACGCGTCCAGCCGTTTGCCGGTCACCCGCGCCGACGCGAGCCGGCTGCCGTTCGCCGACGCCTCGTTCGACGCGGCGATCACCGTGGTGGCGCACACCGACATGCCGGCCTACCCCGCCGTGCTGCGCGAGGCCCGCCGGGTGCTGCGCCCCGGCGGGCGGTTCGTCCACATCGGTGTGCACCCGGCCTTCTGCGGTGGATTCGCCGATCGCAGCGATCCGGCCGCGGTGGTCATCCGGCCCGGTTATCTGGACGGTCACTGGACGAAGGACTCATGGACTTCCAACGGTGTACGGGACAAGGTAGGCGCCAGTCACTGGCCCCTGCCCGGGCTGCTGAACGCCTTCCTCGCCGCGGGCCTCGTGTTCGAGGGCTTCAGCGAGGGCGGCGCACCGGTGCCGACGGTGTTCTCGATCAGGACATCAGCAGTATCGCGGTAGCTCCCATCAGCACCAGTAGCAGGACCGCGATGAGCAGGCCCTTCTCGGCGGAGTCGGTGGCTTCGGAGACCGTGGTCGTGGTCATGGGCTCACTGCTCATGCGTCTCGCTCCTCCGCGGGGGGATGGCGGTCGCCACTACCGGATGCGAGCGGCGGCCGGGAGGCTTACCGTGAGGGCGTCGTCGACCTCGAAGGGGCTGCAGTGCCGCCGCAGGAATGGCTTCTCTCCGCTGCCGAACGCGGCAACCCGGACACCTCCATACCCATATGGAACACCGGAAACACGGTCGAGCCACTCATTCACGGGCAAAGTTACTTCGATCGGTTGGTTGCCGAGGTCGAGGCGCTCGAGTCCGGGGATCACCTGTTCTTCACCGACTGGCGTGGTGACCCCGACGAACGCACCAGCGACAACGGTCCGACCGTTGCGGAGCTGTTCTCCTCGGCCGCCAAACGCGGAGTGATCGTCAAAGGCCTGCTCTGGCGCTCACACGTCGACAAGCTCGCCTACAGCGAGGAGGAGAACCGGACGCTCAGCGACGACATCGAGGCGGCCGGCGGCGAGGTCCTCCTCGACCAGCGGGTCCGGCGCGGCGGGTCGCATCATCAGAAGCTCGTGGTGCTGCGCCACCCGGGCCGGCCGGAACTCGACATCGCGTTCGCCGGCGGCATCGACCTGTGCCACAGCCGCCGCGACGACGCGGACCACCACGGTGACCCGCAGGCGGTGCGGATGGCGAAGGCGTACGGCCCGAACCCGCCGTGGCACGACGTGCAGCTGGCCCTGCGTGGTCCGGTCGTCGGCACGCTCGACCAGTCGTTCCGCGAGCGCTGGTGCGACCGGGTGCCGCTCGACCAGGACAGCCCGATCGCCACGATCACCGACAAGCTGCGGCACGAGGACATGAGCCCCGATCCGCTGCCCGAGCAGCCGCCCGACCCGCCCGCCCGCGGTCCGCACACCGTGCAGGTGCTGCGGACATATCCGGCGATGCGACCGCGGTACGGCTTCGCCAAGCTGGGCGAGCGCAGCGTGGCCCGCGGTTACACCAAGGCGATCAAGCGGGCCCGCCGGCTGATCTACGTCGAGGATCAGTACCTGTGGTCCAAGGAGGTCGCCCAGCTGTTCGCCGAGGCGATGAGCGACAACCCCGACCTGCACCTGGTAGCCGTCGTGCCCCGGCACCCGGACGTGGACGGCGGGTTCGCCCTGCCGCCCAACCAGGTCGGCCGCGAGCAGGCCATCGACCTGTGCAAGCGGGTCGACGCCGGCCGTGTGCACGTCTTCGACCTGGAGAACCACGCCGGTACGCCGATCTACGTGCACGCCAAGATCTGCGTGATCGACGACGTGTGGTGCAGCATCGGCAGCGACAACTTCAACCGTCGCTCGTGGACCCACGACAGCGAACTCTCCTGCGCGGTCCTCGACGACACCCGTGACGACCGGGCCCCGGCGGACCCGGCCGGGCTCGGCGACGGCGCCCGTAAGCTGGCCCGTGACCTGCGTCTGACCCTTCTCCGGGAGCACCTGGACCGGGCCGACGGCGACGACGCCGACCTGCTCGACCCGGAGAGCGCGGTCGCGGTGATGACCGAGGCCGCCGACCGCCTGCGCGACTGGCGTGACGGCGGCCGGACCGGCCCGCGCCCGCCCGGCCGGCTGATCCCGCACGAGACCGAACGGCTCCCGTGGCATCAGCGGCTGTGGGCGCTGCCCGCGTACCGGCTCGTCTACGACCCGGACGGCCGGCCCTGGCGGGCTCGCCGGGCCGGCTCCTGGTGAGTGCTCAGAGCACCCACTCGTCGTTGCGGATGATCTCGATGGTGCCCTTCGGGCCGGTGCCGGTGACCGTGATGCCGTCGCCGCCGATCACCACGTCGGTGTGCACGGCCGAGGTGTTCAGTCCCCGCTCCTCGCGCTCCGCCACGCTCATCCCCGGTCCGCCCGGCACGGCGAACGGGAAGCTCGAACCCCAGGCGACGTGACAGCCCGCGTTCTCGTCGAACAGCGTGTTGTGGAAGACGATGCCGGCCTTGGCGATCCGGCTCTCCGAGTCGACGAGCGACACCTCGCCCAGCGACCGCGCGCCCGGATCGGTCTCCAGCTGGGCGCGCACCGCCTCCACGCCGGAGTCGGCCGACACGTCGACGATCCGGCCGCCCGCGAACTCGGCCCGCAGCCCGCGCACCAGCTGCCCGTTCAGCACCAGGGGCTTCGTCAGCCGGATCACCCCGTCCGCGCGGCGACGGTCGGGGCTGGTGAACACCTCCTCGGTCGGGATGTTCGGCATGTACGGGATTCCCGCCGAGTCGATCAGGCCACCGCCCGTCCAGCGGCAGCCCGGGATCAGCCCCACGGTGAGGTCGGTGCCGTCACCCACGTACCGCACCGAGGTCAGCTCCAGCGCGTCGAGCCGGGACCCGCGGTCGGCCAGTGTCGCGGCCCGCTCCCGCCACGCGGCGGCCGGGTCCTCGGCGTCCAGGCGCATCGCGGTCGACACGGCATCCCACAGCCGATCGGTGTCCGGCTCGCCGAAGATCTGATGGGCCCAGCCCGGGTTGGGCGCACCCACCACGGTCCAGCGGAGCCGGCCCAGCACGTTCTCCCGCATCGAGCGCATCTCCTCGATCGGGAACGCCGCGGCCCGCACCGGATCGGCGCCGTCGAGCACGTGCGGATCGGCGTCACCGATCAGCGCGATCGAGGCGACCCCCTGCTCCGACCACTCCCGGATGCGCTGCAGCGCCCAGCCGCGGCTGGTGGTCAGCGACTCGAGGCTGGCATGGTCGACGGCGGAGCGGCGCATCGGGCCGTCCGACCAGATCGGCTCCACCCAGGCGGCCCCCGCCGCATACGCCGCCTCCACGACCGCACGCGCGATCTCGAGGTGGGCGGTGTCCGTACGGAGAATCACTCCCTGCCCGGGCTGGATGTTGACACCAGCCCGGACCACGACGTCGGCGAATCGCTCGATCCGGTCCATGCCGGTCAGCCTAGTTAGTCCACGTGCGGTACGCGCGCCGCCGGCACGACTCCGAGACGTCCCTTCTGGAAGTCCTCGAAGGCCTGCTTCAGCTCGGCCCGGGTGTTCATCACGAACGGCCCGTAGTGGGCGATCGGCTCCCGGATCGGTTGCCCGCCCATCACGAACAGGTCCAGCTCGGTCTTCGCCTCCACCCGGATCGCCTCGCCGTGCCCGTACGTGGCGAGTTGTCCGAGGCGGATCGGCCGCATGTCGGTGCCCGCGTAGCCCTCGCCGGCGAGCACGTACACCAGGGCGTTGTAGTCGGTCTGCCAGGGCAGGTCGAGGCGTGCGCCGGGCTGCAGGGTGATGTGGGCCAGGTTGATCGGGGTGAAGGTCGACCCCGGCCCGCGGTGCCCGGCGATCTGACCGGCGATCACCCGGATCAGGCCGCCGCCGTCCGGCGTGGTGAGGAGCGCCGCTTTCGTACCGCGGATGTCCTGGTATTTGGGGTCGATCATCTTGGCGGCGCGGGGCAGGTTGACCCACAGCTGGAGCCCGTGGAAGAGCCCGCCGCTGGTGACCAGCTGCTCCGGCGGCGCCTCGATGTGCAGGATGCCCTTGCCGGCGGTCATCCACTGGGTGTCGCTGTTCGAGATGGAGCCGCCGCCACCGAGCGAGTCCTGGTGGTCCATGATCCCGTCGATCATGTAGGTGACCGTCTCGAACCCGCGGTGCGGGTGCCACGGGGTGCCCTTCGGCTCACCCGGCGCGTAGTCGACCTCGCCCATCTGGTCCAGGTGGATGAACGGGTCGAGCTCGGACATCGGCACCCCGGCGAAGGCCCGGCGCACCGGGAACCCCTCGCCCTCGTAGCCCTGCGGCGCCGTGGTCAGCCGCCGCACGGCGCGGAACTCGGTCGACACCGGGTCCAGATGCGGAAGCCGGGGCAGGACGAGGACGTCTTCAACAGTGATGGCGGGCATGGCTCATACCTTCCTGATCTTGGCGAAGACGCGGCCGATCACGGCCAGTTCCTCGTCGTCCAGATGGTCGATGAAGCGCTCACGGACGGTCTCCAGGTGGGCCGGTGCCGCCGCACGCAGCGTCGCCAGCCCTTCCTCGGTCAGCACGGCCTCCTGGCCGCGCCCGTCGTCGGGGCAACTCTCCTTGCGCACCAGACCCCTCTTGACCATGGAGTTGATCTGGTAAGTGATCCGGCTCGGCGACAGCACGAGCCGGTTGGCCAGCTCACCCATGCGGATCCGCCGGTCGGGCGCGTCGGCGAGCGCGACGAGCACGTGATAGTCGTTCATGCTCAGCCCGGTGGCGGCCCGGAGCTCGTCCTCGAGGCGGGTGTGCAGCGCCCAGGAGCTCTCGATGAAGGTGCGCCAGTGCGCCAGTTGCGTCCCGGTCAGCGGTTCGGCCATGCCCGGAACCGTACTCCTTAAAATCTGAAATTCAAATCTGAAGGAAAAGAGCGCGGCTAGGGTACGTACGTGAAGATCCGCCAAGCAGTGGTCGCCGACGCCGACGAACTGGTCCGCCTCCGGGCGATCATGCTCGGCCATTTCAGCACCGCGAACTGGAACGACGACTGGCGCGAGCCGGCCCGCGCCTCCCTGGCCCGCCGCCTCGCGGATCCGCGGCCCACCCTCGCGGCCTTCGTCGCCGAGCACCCTGACGGGCCCGGCCTGGTCTCCTGCGCGGTTGGCCTCATCGAGGAACGCCTCGGGAACCCGTTCAACCCCGACGGCCGCGTCGGTTACGTCTTCAACGTCTCCACCGACCCGGCCATGCGCCGCCGCGGCTACTCCCGCGCCTGCATGGAGGCACTCCTGCAGTGGTTCCGCGACCAGGGCGTCCGCGCCGCCGACCTGACGGCCTCGCCGGACGGCGAACCCCTTTACGCCTCTCTCGGCTTCACCCGCAAATCCGACCCGGCGATGCGCCTGCGCCTGTAGAGCGCCCACCCGGCCGCGGCCCGGCCCGTTTACCGTGAGGCGGTGACCGAACTGACGACCGCCCGCCTGTGCCTGCGGCCCTTCCGTGCCGGAGACGCGCCGGCGGTGCACGCCTACGCCGGCGACCCCGAGGTGGTCCGCTACATGGACTGGGGCCCGAACACCGTCGCCGACACGGAACAGTTCGTCGCCGAGGCGATGTCGCCGGCCGACGGCGTCCACCCGTTCGCCGTCGAGCACGCCGGCCGGCTGATCGGCGCCGTCGAACTCCGGGTCACCAGCCGCGTCCATTCCCGCGCCGAGTTCGGTTACGTCCTGGCCCGCCCGGCCTGGGGGCACGGCTACGCCGGCGAGGCGGCGGCGGCGGTACTCGGCTTCGCCTTCGACCGGCTGGCCCTGCACCGCGTCGCCGCCACCTGCGATCCCGCCAACACCGGCTCACGCCGGGTCCTGGAGAAGATCGGCCTGCGGTACGAGGGGCACCTGCGCGACTACCTGCACATCCGTGGCGAATGGCGGGATCGGCTGCTCTTCGCCGCCGTCCGGTGCCCCTGATCGGAGGTCGTCGCGGGGATCTCCGGTCAGGCGGCGGGCGTCTTGAGAGCCTGGGCCAGCCGCTCGCGGGCCACCTCGAAGTCGACCCCCCGTTCGGCCAGGATCAGCATCGCCAGTCCCTGCCCCTCCCGGAGGATGCCCAGTGCGATGTGCTCCGGCGCGATGAAGTTGTGCTTGAGCCGGATCGCCTCACGCAGCGACAACTCGAGCACCTTCTTGTTACGTGCCGAGAACGGCCGGTGCCCTGTGGCCGCGGTGACCGTGAGCCGCCCGAACAGCCCCTTCTTCTTCGGCGCGGGCCGGGGCAGTCGCAACGCCCCGGCCCCGAAGTTCTCCTCGATGGCGGCGCGCACCGCGTCCAGGTCGATGCCGATCGACTTGAGCACCGCGGCGTCCTCGGCGTCCCGGTCGGCGATGGCGGTGGCCTCGCTCCGATCCCCGACGTGCCGGATGATCGCCGCCCGTACGTAATCCTCGTCGGTCTCCCCGCCCTCACCGCGCAGCGCCTCGCGAACCGCGGCCCGGTCCCCGGAGACCAGCGACAGCAGGGTGTGCTCGGTGCCGATCGTGTCGTGGCCCAGTTGCCGGGCTTTCTCCTGGGCGCCGATCACGACGTCGCGGGCGGCCTTGGTGAATCGTTCGAACATCTCAGTCCTCCCGTGGATCCGGCATCGGCATCAGGCGGGCGTGCTTCTTGTGCACACCCTGGCGGGTCACCTCGAGGGCGTCGGCGATCTCCTGCCAGGACCAGCCCTTGGCGCGGGCGTTGGCGACCTGCAGGTGCTCCAGTCCTTCGAGAAGGCGGCGCAGCGCCACGACCGCCCGTAGGCCGACCCTCGGGTCGGCGCTGCTCGCGGCGGCCGCGAGGTCGGTAGCTTCGGTCATGTTTGTCAACCTACGTTGACGGAGCTTTTCTGTCAACTGCGGTTGACGACTCTCGCGCCGTAACGCTGCGCGCCGCACTCCCGGCACCCGCATACAGAGACAGGCCGGCCCGTGGGCCGGCCTGTCTCTGCATTGGTCGGTAGCGCCGCAGATGCGGCGCCTCGCATGGTGCTGGGTGCTTCTATCTGGCGCCTGATACGCCTCACCCGGCGCCAGATACGCCTGGTGCCTGGTGCTTTTGCCTGGCGCCGACTAAGCCTCGCCCGGCGCCGGGTGCTTTGCCTGGCGCCGAATGCGCCTTACCCGGCGCCGGATGCGCCGATGGGTCGCCGCCCCTGATCGGTGTCGGACACGAGGCGGTCAGCGAAGCCGCTCAGGCGCCGCGGCCGGTCTTTTCCTGCAGCTCATCGATCTTGCGCGAGGCGTCCGCCTTGGTCAGGCCGTCGGGGACATCCTCGTGTGCCTCGGACGCGAGAGTCCGCAGGTAGGACTCCTGAGCCCCGGTCGCTGGCTGGTCCCCGGTGGTCCAGTCGTCCGGGTCCTTGATCGCGTTGCCCGCGTCCGTGGCGTCTGTGGCATTCGTCCGGTCGGCCATGTCGCCGTCCTTCCCCTTGAAGATCTCGAACGCATGTGCCATTACCCGCCGCCGTACCACTCCATGCCACAAACCCCCGGAAGTGAACCCGCCCGTCCTTCCGGCTCCGGGTGGTTGCCGCACCCACCGCCGGAGGACCAGGTCAAGGGCCGCCCCGACATACGCGGTGACCCGCCGCCCGGCCCCGCCGCAAGCCATGCCACCCCGCGGTGCGTGGTGATCCGCGCCGCAGGTCACCACGCTTGGCGGTGTGCCTGGGGTTTGTGGTGATTCGTGCTCGTATCGGTATCTGCGCCGCGGTTCACCACGCCTGACGGTGCGCCAGCGTGCGTGGTGATCTGTGCCCGTATCCACGCCGCAGGTCACCACGCGGGTAGGGGCCAGGTTTGCGTGGTGAGTTGCGCGTCGATGTAAGCCGCGGGTCACCACTTCGCAGGCGCCTGAGCTGTGCTTGCGGCGTGCGGCAGGGCGCTGCGCTGTCCGTCGGTTGCCGCCGCCCGCCTGTTGCGGACCGCAGATCGCCGGGCGGCCGAGAGCGGCGACGGGGCGGCGAGAGCGGCGTCGAGCGGCGAGAGCGGCGACGGGCGCCGAGGGCGGCGAACGCGGAATGGCCGGCCTCAAAGGGCCGGCCATTTCCGCATGTATACGCCGGGGGAGTGTCAGTCCCAGGCGGGCAGGGTGCCCAGGGAGACGGTCAGCTCGACCGGGTGGTGCACCGGAGCGGCGACCGTGAACCGGGCACCGAACGGGTCGCGCAGTTCAGCGAGGGCGGTCAGGCCGGCTTCCGACGGCTCGGTGATGATCGCACCGCCGAGGCGTTCGCAGTGGTCGGCCGCGTACTGGATGTCCTCGACCTGGAAAGCCGCACGCCACCAGGCGCCACGGTATCCGGGGGCGAGGCCGGCGACGGCGTCGTGGCCCTGGTTGAGCCATTCGCCGGTGCCGAAGTCGTGGCGCAGCAGCCAGCCGAACGCCGAGCCGTAGAAGCGGGCCGCACCGTCCGGGTCGTCGGTGATCAGTTCCGGCCAGGACATCGTGCCGGGTTCACCGCCGACCTGTGCGCCGGCGAAGTCGTACGCCTGCCAGAGGCCGATGATGGCACCGTTCGGGTCGGCGACGATCGCACGCCGGCCGCCGTGGGCCTCGGTGGGGTGGCTCAGGCAGTGGCCGCCGGAGAGGGCGACCTGCTCGAGCGTCTCCTCGAGGTCGGGTGTGCTGAGATGGGTGAGCCAGCCGTCAGGCCGGTCGTACCGGCTGCGGGTGAGGCCGGCCACGGCGCGCCCGTCGAGCTTGAACCGATCACCCGCCGACTCCCAGCCGAACAACTCTGCGTAGAACTGTGCCGCGCGTGCGGGGTCCGCACTCGCCAGTTCCACCCAGCAAGGTGTCAAGGGTGCATAGCCTCTGATCCGCATGAGCCGCTCCATGGTGGACATCCCCAGTTACCTTCGTACTCTACGGCACTGATAACGCTTCGTCACCACCGGCCGGTTCATTGTCCGGTTTAGAGCAGTATTAAGTTACTCCTGGTAAGCAGGCGAGTGATCCAGGTGACGCATCACCGGTGTTGCGGCTATTCCGTGCAGCACTACGGACACGACGACGACGAATGCCGCGGTCGCCCAGACGAGTTCCGTACCGACGAAATCGGTAAGTGTGACTGCATACGCTAGGTAATAGAACGTGCCGACACCACGGATACCGAACGTGGCGATCACCCAGTGTTCCGATGTGTTTCCGGGTGCACCTCGGAGGGCCACGAAACCGGACAGCGGACGGATCACGAAGATCAGGGCCAGACCGGTCAGCGCGGCCTGCCAGGTGAGCGGCGTCAGCAGTCCGCCGACCACCGCGCCGCCGAGCAGCAGGAGCAACAGCACGGTCAGCAGGCGTTCGATCTGCTCGGCGAAGTCGTGCAGCACCTGGTGGTACTCGTGCGACCGTTCCGCCGCCCGGATCGCCCGCGCCGCCACGAACACCGCGAGAAACCCATAACCCCCGACGACCTCGACCAGCCCGTACGCCAGAAAAGTGGCCGCCAGTGCCAGAAACCCTTCGGAGTGGCGGGCAAGTCGTAGTGAGTCCCGCTTCGCCCGGAAGAAGAGCTTGCCCAGCAACCGTCCGATCACGATGCCGCCGACCAGCCCCACCGCGCCCTTGTAGAGGACGTCGCTCAGCATCCACTCGCCGAACCAGCCGGCCGGATCCAGGCCGTGTGCCGCGATCGCGATCGCCGCGTAGACGAACGGGAACGCCAGCCCGTCGTTCAGCCCCGCCTCCGAGGTGAGCGCGAACCGGACCTCGTCCTCCGAGTCCTCCCGGTCGGTCGGCTCGCCGACCTGCACATCCGAGGCGAGCACCGGATCGGTGGGTGCCATCGCCGCACCCAGCAGCAGCGCGGAGGCCGGCACCAGGCCCGCCCACCACCAGCCGAGCAGTGCCACCGCGGCGATCGTCACCGGCATCGCCACGATCAGAAGGCGGAACGTGGACGCCCAGCGCCGGCGGCCGAACGGCCGGTCGATTTTCAGCCCGGCGCCCATCAGGGCGACGATCACGCCCACCTCGGTGAGGTGTTCGGTCAGTTTCGGATGTGCCAGCGGATCGGCCGGGGGCAGGCCCAGCGGCAGCCCGAAGACCAGCATCCCCAGTCCCAGGAACGTCATCGGCATGGACAGCGGCCGGCGTTCCAGCAGCCGGGGCAGGATGCCGGCCAGCAGCGCACCGGCACCGAACAGGGCATAGACCACATCGGACACCGGAATGTCCGGCAAAGTCATGCCCGCGCTTTACCCGCCAAGAGCATCTCGAACCACACCGTCGATCCGCGGACCGTCGGGTCGGTGCCCCACGAGTCGCTGAGTTCCTCGATCAGGCCCAGGCCGCGGCCCCGGCTGGCGAGAGTGTCGGCGTGCGCCCGGATGACGCTGCCGCGGGTACCGGTGTCGGCCACCGACACGAGGAGACGTTCGGCGTTCAGGTCGATGTGCACCTGGGCCGGGGTGCCCGCGTGCAGCAGCGCGTTCGTCGTCAGCTCGCTGGTGCACAGGATGGCCGCGCCGACCACCGACTCGGGCACGTTCCACTCCCGCAGCCGCGCCGTCATCCACTGCCGGACCCGGCTCGGCCCCGTCGGCTCCGCCGCCACCTGCATGGTCGCCGACCGGCTGGCGGCCAGCGCATGCTCCACCGCGAGGACCGCCACGTCGTCGTCGGTCGTCCCCTGCACCGCGGCCGTCGACAGCGAGCACAGGTTGCGCGGATCGCCGCTCGGTGACGCGGCCGCCGCTGCGACCAGGGCGTCCAGTCCTTCGCTGAGCGGCCGGTCCCGCCGCTCCACCACACCGTCGCTGAACAGCAGGATGCTGTCGCCCGGTTCCAGCCGCACCGAACCGGTCTGCCAGCGCCCGCCCAGGCCGAGCGGCGCGCCCGGCGGCACCTTCACCAGCTCGGCGGTGGCCGGCTCACCGGCCCGCCCGGCCCGGCGCAGCACCGGCGGCGGATGACCCGCACTCGCCAGCGTGATCGAACCGTCCGACGGGTCGAGCACGCCGTACACCACGGTCACGAAGATCTCTTCGTTGCGCGACTCGGCGCCCAGCGAACCGACCAGCCGATCCAGCCCGGCCAGCACGCTCGGCGGCGACGGGTCGGTCAGTGCCATCGCCCGCAGCGCGGCGCGGACCTGCCCCATCACCGCGGCGGCCCGCACGTCGTGCCCGGCCACGTCGCCGAGCACCATCGCCAGCCGGCCGTCGAGCAGGTGGAACGCGTCGTAGAAGTCGCCACCGGCCGCGTTGCCGTCGACACCCACGTCGTAGCGCGCCGCGATCCGGAACGTCTCCAGCTCGGGAAGATGCTCGGGAAGCATGCTGCGCTGGAGCAGCTGGGCCGTACCGTGCTGGGCCTCGAACCGCCGGGCCCGCTCGGCTGCCTGTGCCACCAGCTCGGCCGCGGCCTTGAGCAGGGCCCGCTCGGCCGGCAGCCAGACGTGCGCCCGGCGGAAGCCCACGGTCAGCGCGCCACGCAGCGACGGTGTCCGCAGCGGCAGGGCGGCCAGGGCGCGGACCCGGCGCTCGTGCCGATCGGAGGCGACCGCCGCGAGCGGCTCGCCGTCGGCGACGAACGTGGCCCGCCCGGTCTCCGCCGCCGCCACCGCGGGTGCCGCCGGATCGGCACTGACGCGCCGCCAGACCGGTGGCAGACGTTCGTCGACCTCGTCCAGCATCTCGCCGCGGATCCGGCGGACGAAGCGATAGGCCAGTCCCTCGTCCACGGCGAAGACGCAATGATCAAGATCAAAGGATTCCATCGCGTACGTCAGAACGACTCTCGTGACATCGTCGATGGTGAGCGCCCCGGCGAGCCGTGCGGTCAGCTCGCCCAGACTCTGCAGCCGGTGCACCACGTGCGTGGTCTCGGCGGCCACCGTGAGGACACCGGCCACCGCACCCCGTGACGTGCGGACCACCGAGTGCCCGCGGGTGTAGAACGCCGGCTCGGCGTGCCCCGTCGCGAACTGCACCTGGCTTTCGGGCACGAGCACCGGCCGGGCACTGCGGTGCACCTGCTGGATCACGTCGCCCAGACCCGGCTGCTCCCACGCGGCCCCGAACGCCAGTGCGGCCGGCCGGCCGAGCGCGAACGGATGCAGCGCGTCGAGCACCTCGGCATAGGCGTCGTTGTAGATGACCACGAAGTCGTCACCGACGGTGAGCAGCATCGGCACGGGGGAGGAGAGCATCAGCTCGACGGCCGCTCGGACCGCCGGATCCCAGCCCGTGATCGGGCCGAGCGAGGTGGCCGACCAGTCGAAGGCGTGCACCATCGCCGCGCAGCCCAGGCCGGTGTGCTGTGCTCCGGCCGCCTGCACGGGCAGCGTGGTGATCGGAGACGGGTGGATGCCCCCCGACCCGAACCCTTCCGAGCCGACCATGCGGAAAGCCTATCCCGTGTGGTCCGTTTGTACGATGCCCCACCGGCCGTCCGTCCGGTTATTGACCGTTCCCCGGTACTAGAAGGCATTGATGCAGAGCAACCTCCGCCTTCTTCTCACCCTGCGTGAGTGGCTGAGACGTGATCCGATCCGGGCTGCCCGCCCAGGACCGCCGCCCCGAGCCGGTCGCGCGGTGTGACCCTTTCCACCGGGCCCGTCAACCGCTTCCTCCGTGACGGGATTCTCCTCGCCTGAGCCCCGGTTGTGTCGTCTTCCCGCTTCGAGCCGCCGGCCGGATGCCGCCAAGCAGCGGCGATGTCCGGCGTGCCCACGTCCGTGGTTCCGTCGGCCGCGAGATTGCCGGGGGTTCGTGGTACTCCAGAGGCCTATGGTTCGTGGAGGCGGCGTGACGGCCGGGCCGCGGGCAGTCAGGGAGGACCGATGACCGGAGACGGGCTGAGTCGTGGGCTGAGCGACATGTGGCGTTCGGTGGTGCTGTTCCTGCCGTCGGCCCTGGCGTTCCTCGCGATCGTGATGGTCGGTTATCTGCTGGCCCGTCTGGCCCGCACCCTCACCACCAAGGCGCTCCGCAGGACCGGGTTCGACCGGGCCGTCCAGCAGGGCCCGGCCGGCCGCCTCATCAGACCCGGAACACCGAGCGCCACCGACGTCTGCGCGCGCCTTGCGTTCTTCGTGGTGCTGCTGTTCGCGCTGCAGCTGGCATTCGGCGTCTGGGGTCCCAACCCGGCCGGTGAACTGATCAACGACCTGATCTCCTGGCTGCCCCAGGTCTTCGTGGCGATCGTGATCGTCGTCGTCACCACCGCCATCGCGCGGGCCGCCCACGATCTGACCCTGGCCGTCCTCGGCAACCTCGGTTACGCCCGCGTGCTGGCCAAGGCCGTCACCGCGGTGATCATCACCCTCGGCGTCATCGCCGGCCTCGACCAGATCGGCATCGCCACCTCGGTGACCCGCCCGCTGCTCATCACCATCCTCGCCACCGTCGCCGGCGTCATCATCGTCGGCGTGGGCGGTGGCCTGATCCGGCCCATGCAGCAGCGCTGGGACGGCTGGCTCGACCGGGCCGCCGCCGAATCAGCGGTGATCCGGTCACAGGCGCGCGCCTACGCCGAGGAGCGCGCTCGCAAGGCGGCCCGGCCCACCGGATACGACCACTCCAGCACAGCCGGTCCCAGCCCGACCGACCTCGGTTCGGCCGACCTTGGCTCGTCCGGTCCCGGTTCGGCCGACCTTGGCTCGTCCGGTCTTGGTTCGGCCGACCTTGGCTCAACCGGTCCCGGGCCGTCCGGTCCCGGGCCGTCCGGTCCCGGCTCGACCGACCCCGGCTCGACCGGTCCTAGCTCGAGTGGTTCTGGCTCGAGCGGCCGAACCGGCCCAGGAGGCATGGCCGGTCTTGCGGGCAAGATCGGGCACCCGAGCCCGGCCGGTGCGGACGACGTGACTATCCAGACAAGCCGCGCGTCTAGTGCCGATCGGCCATCGACGGCTCAGGCGGTCGCGGCCGGTGCCGCGGTCACCGGCGTGCGGGGACAGGAGGAGGCCGACGCGCCCGGCCGGACGGCGGATCTGGAAGCCCGCACTTCGGGTACCGCACCGGCGCCACCCGACGGCTCAGCCGCCGGTGGCGCGTCAGCGGGCGCTCCGGCAGTCACGGGGGCGGTTGCCCCGACTTCGGAGTCGTTGACCAGAGATGACTCGGGTTCCTCGGCGGACGACGGCTTGAGTTCCTCGGCAAGCGACGGCTCGGGTACCGGTTCCGTGGCTACGTCCGGGGACACCGGTGATGCGCCGTCGTCCACCGCCGCCGGCACATCGAGTGACGCACCGTCGCCGGCCGGCGGTGAGGAGCGGGGCGCACGTGCCGGCGGGATCGGATCGCGGGCATATCCGGAGGAGGGCGACGACTGGGGCTGGGAAGCCCGCTGGGCGGAGGAGGAACGCCAGTCCCGTGCACGCGGCGGCGACGAGACCCAGATCGTCGACGCTCCGGCAGCCGGCATGGTCGACGACCGCCCGCATATGATTCCGGGCTTCGACCGCCCCGAGGACCGTCAGCCGGCGACCTACGAAGGTCCTACGGCCGACGAAGACCCCACGATCTTCGTGCACATCGGTTCAGCCGAGACCACCCTGCTCACGCCGGGGGTGAGGCCAGCACCGGCATCGGCCGACCCCGCTGCCGGAGACGACGACCCGACGGATCCCGGCCACCGCCTCAACGCCTCGGCAGTGCCGGACGCAGCCGCCGGCGAGCCGACCCGGCAGCTGAACACCGTCCCGGCCCACGACCCGGGTTCCGGTCCGGTGCCGGGCGTACCTGCCGCCACACCTGATCGAGACGAGCCGACGACAAGCGTCGTCACGTTTGACAGTGAGCCGACTACGTCGTTCGTGTCAGGTGGGCCGGTTTCGGGTGAACCGACGGTTGTGCTGGCGGCAGGCGGTCCGCACGACAGCGAGTCGACCACCTCGTTCGTGTCGGGTGGCCCGGCGTTTCGATCGGCGGACGGGAGTGAGCCGACGACGTCGTTCGTGTCGGGTGAACCGACGGTTTCCCTGACTGTCAGCGGTCCGGACGACGGTGACCCGACGACCTCCTTCGTGCTGGATCGGCCGGTCTCCGGTGAGCCGACGGTTTCGGTGGTCGGGGATGGTGAGCCGACGACCTCGTTCGTCCTGGATCGGCCGGTTTCCGGTGAGCCGACGGTTTCGGTGGTCGGGGATGGTTCCGGCGGGGGTGAGCCGACGACTTCGTTCGTTGTTCGCAGTTCGCGTACCGGTGAGGCCGGTGCTCCCGGTTCGGACTCGGATTCGGACGAGTCGCCCACGGCGTTCATCACCATGGGGCCGAGCCCGGGTGACGAGGTGGTCGTCATACGTGAATCGGGTTCCGGCGTGACCGGCGAGAGCGAAGTCGGGGCAGGCGGGGCCAGAACGGGGGCAGCCGGGGAGGGCGCGGCGCGGGGCGACGACACGGACCGGACCGTGGAGAGCCGGCGGCCCGCCGAGACCGGTGCTGGCCCGGAGGCGGGGCGGACGCCGGGCGAGCGGGGAGACGCCTAACCACCGCGGAGACGGCGCCGGGCAAGGACGGCCGGTAAGGGCGCTGGGCATGGACCGCCTCGGCAGGTGAGGGCGCCGGGCAAGGAAGGCGTCGGCAGGTAGAGGCACGGCGTAGGGGTCGCCTCGGCCGGTAAGACGCTGGGCGAGGTCGGCCGGACGGGTAAGACGCCGGGCGAGGTTGGCCGGACGGGGTAGGGCGTGGGGCGAGGTGAGGTCGGCGTCGAGAGGTCAGCGGTCAAGGCATGCCATAGGCCGCTGACAGACCCGGAATGGGCCGAGGGCCGGCACCGGGTTACCGGTGCCGGCCCTTTGCGGACGGGATTCGGGCGGGTGGCCGAACTACCCGGCCGGATGTTCGAGGCGAGAGCTGTTCGGGTTGGGCCTGTTCAGGTCAGAGCGGTGGGGATGTCGTCAGCGCGGGTCCGGCAGGGTGCGGGCCAGCAGGCAGATCGCCAGCAGGCGGCGGAGGACCCAGTCGTTCTCGGACCAGTCGATCCCGTCCTCGGGGGCGGTCCAGCCGTGCTGGAAAGCGGCGTCGCGGACACCCTCGGCGTAGGCGGCCAGCAGGATCGCGGTCAGCGGGCGCGAGTCGGCGTTGAGGCTGTCCCGGACGCCGGCGGCGTGCTGGTCGATCACTGACATGAGGCCGGGGTTCGCCTGTGCGGCGGCGAGGCCGGTGACGCCGACAGCTGCGGTGAGGTCGGCGAGCGAGGCGTGGGCGGAGCGCTGAGCGGCGCGGGCGGCGGCGTTGCTGAACAGACCATTCATGAGAAGAAACGTTAGGTACGCCAGGGTGACCGACGGGTCTATCCGCGTTGCAGGCCGGTTGAACTCGTCCGGTGCGGGAAATTGGCCCGGTGCGCGAAGTCCCGGGGTGCTGCGGGCGGGGGCGGTCGCGCTGTCGGGAGAGGTTCGGCAGGCAACAGCGAGGGCCCGCGAAGGTGGCGGGCCGCGGAAAGGTGGAGCGGTGGTGGCTGGCGGCGGTCCGGATTCGGGACATCAGCGGCCGGAAGGGCTGGACGACGTGACCGTGGAGGCGCTCGGCAAGCTCAGTGAGGCCCTGGAGACGGTGGAACGCGTTCGCGGGCATCTCTACAGCGCTCATCAGCTCGTCGGGAAGGCCGATTTCGCGCTGGACGAGGCTGTTTCGCTGTTCATGCAGGCGGGACACACCGAGACTGCGGAGCGGATCCAGCGGGAGCTGATCGGGCGGAACGTGATTCCGGGGCATTGGACGTTCCAGATCGTCGAGGAGTTCGACGACGGGTACTACGCCGAGTTCCGGGAGTTCGAGCGGGACGCCCGGGTGCGGTTCGCGGGTGGGCGGCGGCATCTCTACGAGGCGGAGCTCAAGGAGCGCCGGCGCACTCACGGACGGCGCGGACACGAGGCGCTCCCGGAGGACCCGGAACGGCAGAACGGCAACTGATCCGGTCGGTCGTACGGGCTAGCAGCCGCACCCGGAGAGCAGCCGACGGCCCGGAAACCACGGAGAAGACCCGGACCGGGAAGTGCGCCGGAGCATGCCGCGGAGCGCGGAGCGAGGAATGAGGGCCGGACCCCGGAGTAGGGTCCGGCCGCGAAGGCTCCGAAGTGACGGGCCGAACCGAGCGGGCGGAGAAGCCCTGCCAGGTCCGGTGAGTCGGGGTAAATCTGGAGAGTTACTCCGGGTAGTCGACCACTTCGGGGCGACGGCGCTCGGCGTCGTCGGCGATGATGACCGTGGCGACCACCAGGGCCACTACCACGGCGAAGAACCAGGACGCATCATTGACCAGTTTCGCTGCCAGGGGAGCCTGGAACGCGGCTAGGAGGAAGCCGATCCAAGCGAAGCGGCGCTGACGCTCTGAGAGGAAGCCGACGGATCGCACTCGGAAAGTCTGGCGCGATATGGGCGGATCGCCGTCACCCGTTCGGCCGATAATGCGTTGTCCGATGGTGCCTGCTGTCTTGCGTCTCCGTCACTCAATTCTTGTCGCCGCCGGGGTTTCCTTGCTCGCCGTAGGAGTGGTGGCGGCGGTCGGGCCGGCGCCGGGCGCGCCGCCGATGCGCATGGTCACGCCGGTCGTGCCGGTGGCGGACGAGCGGGTGATCTCCGGGCCGCTTCTGGACCGTACGGCCGCCTGGCTCACTGTGGGTGACGCCGCGGCCCGGGTGCGGGTCCGGTTCGCGCGGATGCCGGGGCTGCTGTATCGGGTCAGCACCGCCTCGGATGCGGGGGTCGCGCCGGTGGTGAGCCGTCGGGGTGGCCGGGTGACGGTGCGGCTGACCGCCACCGGCCGGGACGGGCTGGACGAGGTGCGGATCGTGCTGAACCGCCAGGTCCGGTGGGATATCCGGCTGCCCGCCGGCGCCGGTGAGCAGCAGCTGAACCTGCGGGACGGGCGGGTGCAGCGGGTCGAGGTCGGCTCGGCGGGGCTGGCCGAGGTGTGGCTGCCGGAGCCGGAGGGCACCGTTCCGATCGTCTTCACCGGCGGGGTGGGTACGGCCGTGGTGTCGGTCGGCAGCGGTACGCCGGTACGGGTGCGCCTGTCCGAGGGCGCCGGATCGGTGGAGACCCCGTGGACGACCAACAACGGCACCGCCGCGGGGACCGTGCTGCACGATCCGGTGTTCCGGCGGGCCCGGGACCGTTATGCGATCCGCGCGGAGGGCGGCCTGGGCGCGCTGGTGGTCCGTCAGTCCACGGATGACGTACCCGGCACGGTCGCCCCGGGACGCGATCCGTGGACGGTGCCGCCGGGAAAGCCGGCCGGTCCGGGCCCCCGCCCCGGCGTGATCGCCCCGACCGGTGAACCGCGGCCGCCCGCACCCGCGGGTGACGCCCGCACGACCGGGAAGAGGGACGCCCGGACTGCCGGGAAGAAGGACGCCCGCACGGCCGGGACGAGAAATCCCCGGACGCCGGGGACGAGAGACAGCCGCCCGGGCGGTACGAGAGACACCCGGCCGACGGTTCCGCGGCGTGACCCGCGGCCCGCTGCGACTACGAACCCGCCACCGCCGGCTGCACCGATCGCCACGGGGAAGGCGGACCCGCCGCGGCGGACGAGCGCACCCGGAGCGGCCGTCCCGCCGCGTGCCGCCGACCGGACGGCTTCCGAGGATGCCGCCCGATGACCACGGAGCTCTAGTTTGGGCGGGACGCCCGCCCGAACCGGGGTGGCCGTGGGCTCACGTAGCCGTACCGGAAATCAGTGGGGCCCGGTGTGCGGGGTGGTGCTGGGCCGCCCCGCCGCCGTCTCCGCGGGCTCCTGGCCGGCGTCGTTGTCGGTGGCGTCGTTCTGGCCGTCGGTGTCCCACGTGGCCATCGCCTTGTTCAGTTCGCTGAGGGGGAGTTTCTCCTCGTCGCGCCAGGCCTCGTCGTTGCGTGAATCCGTCATGACGGCCGATTACCCGTCCGGGGACAACGGAAACGGCCGCCCGGAGGCGGCCGTTCCACGAAGCTGACGGATCAGATACCGGGGCGGTCGACCTGGCCGCGCCAGGCGCCCGTCTCGATGCCGCCGCGGCTCTCGATGAACTCCTTGAACCGGTGCAGGTCACCCTTGACCCGGCGGTCGATCACGCCGAGCTTGTCGCCGGCGGTCTCGACGATGCCCTGCGGCTCGAAGTCCATCTGCACGGTCACCCGGGTGTGGGTGTCGTCGATGCGGTGGAAGGTGACCACGCCGGCCTGCTTCTCACCGTCGGTGGCGTGCCACGCCACCCGCTCGTCGGGCAGCTGTTCGGTGATCTCGGCGTCGAATTCACGCTTGATACCGGCGATCTCGGTCTTCCAGTGGGTGTGGGTGTCGTCGAGCTGCCGGATCTCGCTGACGCCCTCCATGAACCTCGGGAAGTCCTCGAACTGTGTCCACTGGTTGTAGGCGGTTCGAATGGGGACGTTGACGTCGACGAATTCCGTTACCGTGCTCACGCGTTTCTCCCTTTCGATTGCTTTTCACACCTGGGTGACGTTCTCCCCGTCGGGAAGGCGGCCAGGTGCCGCATCGGGTCTTGGGGGTGGCCGGCGCCCCGCGCCGGGAATCAATCTCCGGCGCCGCGCGGTCTCACCCTTTCCATGATTCGTCTGGTGCCCGGAGGTAGATGTCCTAAACGCCGGGTAGCTTGCTGATGTGGAGACCGTGGATGCGATCGTCGTCGGGGCCGGTCACAACGGCCTCGTTGCCGCCAACCTGCTCGCCGACGCCGGATGGTCGGTGCTGGTCCTGGAAGCGACGCCGAACCCCGGCGGCGCTGTCCGGTCCGGTGAGATCACCGCGCCGGGCTACTTGTCCGACCTGTTCAGCGCCTTCTATCCCCTGGGGTACGCCTCTCCGGTGCTGAAGTCGCTCGATCTGGATCTGCGCTGGACGCACGCCCCGGACGTGTTCACCCATCTGCTGCCGGACGGCCGCGCCGCGACGGTCAGCCGGGACCTGGACCGGACCGCGGAGTCGATGGATCAGTTCGCGCCCGGTGACGGCGATCGCTGGCGGACCGCCTACGAGGAGTGGCGTTCCGTCTCCGGGAAGATGCTCGACACCCTGTTCACCCCGTTCCCGCCGGTGCGCAACGGACTCGGCCTGGTCCGGCAGCTGCGGGTCGGCGGCGCGCTGCGGCTGGCCCGGCGGCTCGTCCTGTCGGTCCGCGAGCTCGGCTCGGAGATGTTCGACGGCGAGGGCGCGCCCCTGGCCCTGGCCGGGTGCGCCCTGCACACCGACCTGTCGCCGGAGGAGGCTGGCGGCGGTGTGTACGGCTGGCTGCTGGCCATGCTCGGGCAGGAGTTCGGCTGGCCGGTGCCGGTCGGCGGGGCGCAGGAGATCACGACGGCGCTGGTCCGGCGCTTCCGTGGAGAAATCGTTTACGAGGCACCGGTGTCCCGCGTGCTGGTCGCCCGGGGACGGGCCGTGGGGGTGCGCACCGCCGACGGCCGTGACTGGCGGGCCCGCCGGGCGGTGATCGCCGACGTGCCGGCTCCGGCGCTCTTCCTCGACCTGGTCAGTGAGCGGTGGCTGCCGTCCCGGTTCGTCGAGGATCTCCAGCACTTCCGCTGGGACGGAGCGACCGTGAAGGTGGACTGGGCGCTGCGCGGCCGGATGCCGTGGCACAACCCGGTGGCGGGCCGCGCCGGGACGGTGCATCTGGGCGCCGACCTGAACGGGCTGACCAAATACGCCGCTCATCTGGCCGCCGACGAGGTGCCGCCGGATCCGTTCCTGCTGCTCGGACAGATGACGACGGCGGACGCGACCCGGTCGCCGGCCGGGACCGAGTCGATGTGGGCGTACACCCATCTGCCGCACCGCCGGACCTGGCATGCCGACGAGATCGCCGCCCACGTGGAGCGGATGGAGGCGGTCGTCGAGGAGCACGCGCCCGGCTTCCGTGCCGAGGTGATCGCCCGGCACGTCTACGCCCCCGGTGACATGGAGCGGGAGAACCCGTCCCTGGTCGGCGGCGCGCTGGGTGGCGGCACGGCGGCCGCGTTCCAGCAGCTGTTCCTGCGGCCGGTGCCGGGTCTGGGACGGCCGGACACCCCGGTGGACCGGCTGTACCTGGGCAGCGCGTCCGCGCACCCTGGTGGTGGCGTGCACGGAGCCCCGGGTGCGAACGCGGCGCGCGCCGCGCTGGTTCGCGACCGGAACGTGCTCTATCCGGCCGCGATCCGCGCGGCGCACCGGGTGATCTACCGCTGACGTTCGGCGATGTCGGCGAGCCGGCGCAGGCTCTCCACGTTGCGGCGGTGCAGCAGCAGGTCGTTGAGTTTGTTCTGGACCCAGCGCAGTGGGCCCGCGATGAACTCCTCCTCGATCTCCACCCGGGTGGCGTCACCCTCCACGGGGGTGAGCCGGATGTTCACCCGGGCCGCGCCCATCGGCCACAGTCCGGCGTTGAGTTTCAGTTCGCGTTCGGGGGTGCAGGCCAGCACGGTCGACGAGTCGTGCAGCGACAGCGGCCAAGGGCCGGCCTTGTGGTGGAGTTTCGAGCCGGGCGCGGGCCACTCCGGCTCGACGTCACGGATGTGTACGGTGCCGACCACCCAGTCGCTGTAGCTCCAGCCGTCGGCTAGCACGGCGAAGACCTGTCCGGGCGGGGCGTTAACGGTTCGGGTCACAATGGCCACGACCTCGGTTTACCCTGCTCAGGCAGTCTGTAACGGATCGCCCATGTTTACGGTTCGTGCTGTCGGGCATTGGCTGCGGCGTACCCGACCCCGGCCCGCTGGAGGAGACCCCGTGCACATTGCGATGATCTCCGAACCCGCTGACGTCGCCGACCTGGCGGCCGCGCTGGCCGAACAGGGCCACGACGTCCGCATCTACACCCGTCGCGACGATCCGGACGTCGCCGAGGTCGTGATCACCCCGAGCGGCGTGCACGTGGTCCACATCGAGGCCGGCCCGGTCCGCCCGGTGCCGTCCGATCTGCTGCTGCCGTACATGGGGGAGCTCGCCCGGATTCTCGGCGAGCAGTGGCGGGACGGCTGGGCGCCGGACGTGGTGCACGCCCACTTCTGGACCAGTGGACTCGCCGCGGTGACCGCCGCGAAGCAGCTGAACATCCCGGTGGTGCAGTCGTTCCACGAACTCGGGGAATCCGAGGAGACGGCGCAAGGCCCGTCCCGCACCGGCTACGAGCGGGCACTGGGCCGGGCGGTGGACCGCGTGGTGGCGCAGACCCAGGAAGAGATGCGCGGCCTGGTCCGCATCGGTGTTCCCCGGGCGCGGCTGACCGTGGTCCCGCCGGGTGTCGACAGCGAGCGCTTCACCCCGGACGGCCCGGCCGTGCAGCGTGACCCGGAGCGGCCCCGCATCCTGTCGGTCGGCAAACTCGTCGAGCGCAAGGGCTTCGGCGACGTCATCCAGGCGATGCGGTACGTCCCCGGTGCCGAGGTGGTGGTCATCGGCGGCCCGCCGCCGGAGCAGCTGCAGGCCGATCCGGGCGCGCGACTGCTGAGGTCGATGGCCGAGCAGTTCAAGGTCGCCGACCGGTTCCGGCTGGTCGGTTCGGTCCCGCAGCGGGATATGCCGAGCTGGTACCGCTCCGCCGACGTGCTGGTCGCCACCCCGTGGGAGGAGCAGGCGGCACTCGAGGCGATGGCCTGCGGCGTGCCGATCGTCGGCCCGGCCTCGGGCGCGCTCACCGAGACGGTGGTCGACGGCCTGACCGGTGACCTCGTTCCGGCCCGTGATCCGCGGGCACTGGGTTCGGCGATGCGCCGGCTGGTCAACGACAAGGTGCGGCGGTTCACGTACGCGACGGCTGCGCTGGACCGGGCGCGGCAGGCGTACTCGTGGCGGCGGGTGGCCTCCCAGATCGGCTCGGTGTACACGTCGCTGCGGCGTACCCCGGCCGTGAGTACCCCGGCCGTGGCTGAGGACGCGGTGTAGGACGCCATCAACCGATCGGTGGATCGGTTGTCCCGCTCGCTGATCGATTCGGGCACGGGGGCCCCCGGGTGACGCTCTATGCATGACAGTCATCGAGGTCAGGAACCTGGCGAAGAGGTACGGCGAGACCGTCGCCGTCAAGGACGTCTCGTTCACCGTCGAACCCGGTGAGATCTTCGGGATCCTCGGTCCGAACGGGGCCGGCAAGACCACCACCGTCGAATGCATCTCCGGTCTGCGGACTCCCGACTCCGGCACCATCACGGTGCTCGGCCAGGCGGCCGGCTCCCCGGTGCTGCGCAGCCGTGTGGGCGTGCAGCTGCAGGAGAGCGCACTGCAGGACAAGCTGAGCGTCCGTGAGGCGCTGGAGCTGTACAGCGCCTTCTACCCGGCCCCGGCGGACTGGCGGAAGCTGGCCGACGACCTGGGTCTGACAGCCAAGCTGAAGACCCGGTACGGCAAGCTCTCCGGCGGCCAGAAGCAGCGCCTGTCGATCGCGCTGGCGCTGCTCGGCAACCCCGAGATCGCCATCCTGGACGAGCTGACCACCGGACTGGACCCGCAGGCCCGGCGGGACACCTGGGAACTGATCTCCGGCATCCGCGACCGCCGCGTCACCCTCGTGCTGGTCACCCACTTCATGGAGGAGGCCGAGCGCCTCTGCGACCGGATCGCGGTGATCGACAAGGGCGAGGTCGTCGCCCTGGACACCCCGGCCGGTCTGGTGCAGCGGGCCGGTGACGAGCAGCGGATCCGGTTCCGCCCGTCCACCCCGTTCGCGGACGAACTGCTCACCGGCCTGCCGGAGGTGCGTGAACTGCGCCGCCAGGGAGACCGGGTCGAGATCATCGGCTCGGGCAACGTGCTGCACGCCGTCATCTCGGTGCTCGCCCGCGACGGCATCGTCGCCGCCGAGCTCAACCTGGAACAGGCAAGCCTCGATGACGCCTTCGTCCAACTGACCCGCGGGGAGTGAACATCATGGCCGTCTTCACCAAGCTGCTGCTGACCGAGATCAAGATCTCCCTGCGTGACCCGCTCTACGCCTTTTTCACCCTGCTCTTCCCGGTGCTGCTGATCTCGATCCTCGGCAACGTCCCGACGATGCAGGAGGCCCCGCCGGAACTCGGCGGCCTGCGGGTGATCGACCTGTACGCCGGACTCGCCCTCGGCCTGGCGATCGGCATCATCGGGCTGCAGGGCCTGCCCGCGGTGCTCGCCACCTACCGCGAGCGGGGGATCCTGCGACGCCTCGCCACCACCCCGGTACGGCCCGGCCTGCTGCTCGGCGCGCAACTGACGATGAATCTGCTGACCGTGCTGATCTCCGCGGTCCTGGTGTACACAGTGGCCAACCTGGCGTTCGACGTGCCGATCCCGGAATCCCCGCTGTTGTTCCTGCTCGCCGTGCTGCTCAACTGCGCCGGTGCGTTCGCGATCGGCCTGCTGCTGGCCGCGCTGGCACCGTCGGGCAAGACGGCCAACGCGATCGGCACCTTCCTGTTCTTCCCGATGATGTTCTTCGCCGGGCTGTGGGCTCCCCGCGAGCTCATGCCGGAGATGCTGCAGCGGATCGGTGACTTCACCCCCCTCGCGGCGGGCCAGGACATGATGACCGACGCCCTCACGGGGCGGTCCCCGGCTCTCCTCTCGATTACCGTTCTCATCGGATACCTGGTGATCTGCGGGGCCGCCGCGGTGAAGTTCTTCCGCTGGGAGTGACGATGACGGAGCCGATGGCAGTGGAGGGACCGGCCCGCGACTGGGACGTCTGGCGCCCCCTCCTGACGTACGGGACGCTGCTCAGCGCACTCCTCATCGTCCTGGTGTCGCAGAACGTCGAGGAACTGCCGCGGCAGGACATCCCCACCATCCTGGCCACCACCGCGCTGGCGGCCCTCTGGATGGCGTGGTGGGTCGACCTGCACCCGTCCTGGGCCGGGCGCCGGGTCCTGATGTTCGTCTTCCTCGCCGGCTGGCTGGTCATCGCCGTGCTGCTGGTCATATGCAGCCCGCTCTTCGGCATCTTCACCTGGACCGGCTACATCTTCGTCGGCTACGCGGTGCCCGGCATGTGGCAGATGGCCGGCGTGGTCCCGGTGGCCGCCATCAACGCCCTCTCCCAGATCGGTGGCCCGCAGACCTACGCCGACGACGACGGGCTCTCCATCTACCTGGTGGTCCTGCTCGCCAACCTGCTGATCGCCGGGATCATGACGTACGTCAGCATCCGCGAGGACCAGAAGTCGCAGCGGCGGGAGAACCGGATCGACACCCTCGCCGAAGCCAACGCGAAACTGGCCGCCGCCCTGCAGGAGAACGCCGGACTGCACGCACAGCTCCTGGTCCAGGCGCACGAGGCCGGTGTCCTGAACGAACGGCAGCGGATGGCCGGCGAGATCCACGACGTCCTCGCCCAGGGGCTGACCGGCATCGTCACCCAGCTGGAGGCGGCCGAGTCGGGCGGCGACCGTGAGCGGCACCTGGCAGCCGCGAAACGCCTGGCCCGGGAGAGCCTCAGCGAGGCCCGCCGGTCGGTGCAGGCCCTGCGCCCGCAGCATCTGGACGCGGCCCGCCTGCCGGAGGCCATCGACGAGGTGGTGCGCGGCTGGTCCGAACTGCACGGGGTCCGCGCCGACCTGACCACCACCGGCGTGGCTCGGCCGCTGTTGCCGGAGATCGAGACGACGCTGCTGCGTACCGCCCAGGAAGCCCTGGCGAACGTGGCCAAGCACGCCGCCGCCGGTAGGGTCGGGCTGACTCTGTCCTACATGGAGGACGTGGTCACCCTCGACGTGCGCGACGACGGCGCCGGTTTCGACCCGGCCGCCCCGCGCAAGGTCACCGAGGAGGGTGGCTTCGGCCTGCGGGCGATGCGGGAACGGCTGTCCCGCATCGCCGGGTCCCTGGAGGTGGAGTCGGAGCCGGGCGCCGGCACCGCGATCTCCGCGTGCGTGCCCGCCATCGCGATCGGGGGAGCGGCATGAGCACGGTCAAGGTCGTCATCGTGGATGATCATCCGGTGGTGCGCGACGGCCTGCGCGGTATGTTCGCCGGCGACGACCGGTTCACCGTGCTCGGTGAGGCCGGCGACGGCCGGGAGGCCCTGGCCGTCACCGACGCGGTCGGCCCCGACGTCGTGCTGATGGACCTGCGCATGCCGGTGATGGACGGCGTCACCACCATCCGCGAGCTCAAGGCCCGCGGCTCGGCCGCCCGGGTGCTGGTCCTCACCACGTACGACACCGACTCCGACGTGCTTCCCGCGATCAAGGCCGGAGCCACCGGGTATCTGCTGAAGGACACCCCGCGCGAGGAGCTCTTCCGGGCCGTCCTGGCCGCCCACCGCGGCGAGTCGGTCCTCTCCCCGGCGGTCGCCGGACGCCTGATGGGCCAGCTCCGCTCACCCGCCAAGGAGCCGCTCAGCCATCGCGAGATCGAGGTGCTGACCCTCATCGCGCGCGGGTGCGGCAACCGTGAGGCGGCCCAGCGCCTCTTCATCAGCGAGGCCACGGTCAAGACCCATCTGCTTCACGCGTACGCGAAGCTCGGCGTCCGGGACCGGGCGGCGGCCGTGGCCACCGCCATCGAGCAGGGACTCATCCGCCGGGACTGAACCCGCGAACCGCCGGAGAAGGACCGGGGGCCGTACCCGGCGTGTGTCAGGGCGTACCCGTTGCCGGCCGGCGGGCTTCACCGCGGTACGTGCCGAACTGCCACAGGTTGCCCTCAGGATCACGGGCCGTGAAGTCGCGCGAGCCGTAGTCGGTGGTGAACGGCTCCCGGACGATCTCGGCGCCCGCCGCGGCCGCCCGCTTGTGCAGCCCGTCGATGTCGTCGGCCACCACGTAGGCACCGAACGTTCCGGGTGGCAGCCGCCACGGGCTGTCCGGGTCGTCGCGTACCGAACCCAGCATGATGCCGCCCCCCGGAGGCCAGCTGAGCTCGCAGTGATGGACCACGTCGCCCTCACCGTGGACCACGGTCTCCTCGAATCCGAACGCGTCGACGAGGAAGCGGATCAGAGCGCGGGCGTCGGTGGCGTGAAGTGTCGGCCACACCTGTGGCGGTGGTGTCCTCGAGTCGGTCATGAACCCATCGTCGCGATCACCGGCGGTCAGGGATTGGACAAAACCGAACCGGCGATCAGGTCGTGCTCGTCGGCCAGCCACCGGGACGGCGCGCACCCGGCGAACACCCGGAAGTCACGGACCAGGTGCGACTGATCGGCGTATCCGTGAACGGCGGCCACGTCGGCGAGCCGCACCCCGGGCCGCACCGCCCGCCGGGCGCGGTCGAACCGGGCGATGCGGGCTGCTTCCTTGGGCCGCAGCCCGATCTCCGCCCGGAACCGGTCGGTCAGATAGCGCGCGCTCCAGCCGATCCGCTTCGCCACGTCACCGATGGGCACACCATCGCTGACCAGATCGAATGCCTGCCGGACCGGCTCCGCGGCGGCGGCGTCGCGCAGCCGGCCGCCGAGTGCCCGGTCGAGGACGGCGAACCGGGCCGGCCAGTCCGGTGCTGCCGACATCCGTTCGCGGACCTCGGCCACGAACCGCTCGCCCAGGATCGCGGCGGCGTCAACGTCGAGATGCGCGACCTCCGCGGCGGGCAGTCCCAGCAGGGCCCGGCAGCCGAGCGGCCGCACCGCGACCTGCACCCCGGACTGGCTGCCGTCGTGGGTGATCAATGCCGGTGCCAGGTGCAGTCCGCCGAGCAGCGAGGTGTAGACGCCGGACGGTTGCCGCGGATCCGGGTGCGCCGCGACGACAAGTGGCTCGTCCAGCGTGAAGATCAGCGTCAGGTAGGGGGACGGCAGCCCGCGATGAGTGGCCGGGGCAAGCCCGCGCTGCCGGTAACCGGAGTAGAACGCGATGTGCGGCCGCAGCATGGGCGCCGGCCGTACCTGCGCGTATTCGTCCATCTCCCGAGTCTGCACCCGGCCGCCACCGTGGTGCACGACGAGCCGGTCGTCGTGCACCACGTCCGGCTAGCGGGCCAGGGCCTTGGCCAGCTCGTCGCGGAAGGTGCGCTCGCTCTCGGTGACCGTCTCGCCGCCGAGGCCCAGCAGGCCGCCGCTGGACGCTGCCCCTACCACCTCGTCGGCGATCTCGACGAGCCAGTGCTTGTAGGTCTCCGCGTCGGCCGGCGCCGCCTTGACTGCCAGCAGCGCGGCCGCCTCGGCGGCCCGCGCCACGACGTCAGCGGCGTACCCGGCCGGGTCGCGCGGCTCGATCACCGGCGGCTCCTCACCGATCTCCGGGTCGCCGGCCTCGGCCACGGCGGCCGTTGCGGCGGCCGCGACCAGCGGGCTCGCCGATGCGCGGGCGTCCGAGATGCGGTCCAGCCCGGCAGCGCTCTCGGCCCGGGTCTTGCGTGCGCTGTCCGGGGTGGCGGCGCTCGCCGCGGTGAGCACCGACTGCGGCAGGCCGCTCAGCAGCCCCCACTCGGCATCGGTGAATCCCAGTTCGGCATAGAGCGGTTGATCCGTCACGCTGGTGTCCCTCTCATCAGTTGACCCGTCAGCATTCTTACCTGCCACCGCCGTATCAAAACCCCCGGCTGTCGCGCAGCGCTGTCTCAGCGCCGCTGAGACAGCGGTGCTCGACAGCCGGTCAACCCCCGCCTACGCCCGGTGGTCGTGCTGCGCCCGCGCCCGGGGTCCGCGGCCCGGTCCGTGATCGCCGGGGACGGCTGCGAGAATCGTCGGGTGCGTGAGGTCGTCGACGGGGTCTTCGAGATCCCTCTGGGTTATGTCAACGTGCACCTGGTCGTGACCGACGACGGACTGGTGCTGATCGATACCGGTCTGCCCGGCCGGTCGCCGATGATCGAGCGTGCCCTGCGCGGCATCCGCCGCTCGCTGGGCGAGGTGACCACGATCCTGATCACCCACCATCATCCGGACCACGTCGGCAGCCTCGCCGACCTGCGCGACCGGACCGGCGCACGGGTCATCGCGCACGCCGCCGAGGTTCCGTGGATCGGTGGCGAGCGCCCGCCGGCCGGCCCCGGTGGCTGGCTGGGCAAGCTGATGACGAAGGCCGTCGGTACGGCGGCGCCGACCAAGGTCGATCAGCTGATCACCACCGACGGCTCGGAGCCGGTGCCCGGGTTCACCGCCCTGCACACCCCGGGACACACCCGCGGTCACGTCTCGTACCTGCTGGACCGGGCGGGCGGGGTGCTGTTCGCCGGGGACGCGGCAGCCAGCCGCCGGGGCCGGGTGACCGGCCCGCCGCGGATCGTCACCGCCGACCCGCCGCGTGCCGGCGAGAGCCTGGCCCGTCTCGCCGGACTCGAGTTCGACCACGCCGTCTTCGGCCACGGCCGCGCCGTCTCCGGCATGGCCGTGGAGGCGTTCCGCCGAGCCGTCGCGAGCTAGGGCCGTCCGGGACGGCCGACTACGGGCCGTCACTCGCCGGTGGTGACGAAGCCCGCGTCACTCTTCCTCGATGGTGACCAGGCCGGGGTCACTCTTCGTCGGTGTTGACGAAGCGGGGGTGGTCCAGCAGGAACGCCGGTACCCGTTCCTCCCTGACCGCCTTGAAGAACTCGCCGACCTCGGGGAGGAAACGTTCCCCCTTGTATTCGCCCTCGAAGATGCCCTCGCCCGGCAGGTTGACCGTGACGATGTCGTCGATGTTCAGGCTCTTCAGCTCCATCGCCCAGTCCAGGACGGTGTGGTCGCCGGGCGCGACCGTCAGCGATCCACCGGCCGCGTCCATGACACCGAGCAGCTTCGACGGGTTGGTCACCACGTCGCGGCTCATCGCCTGCTTCGCGATCGCCTTGATGAACTGCTGCTGGTGCCGCTGCCGGACGTAGTCGGTCATGCCCTCGCCGTAGCGCTGGCGCACGTAGTCGAGCGCCTCCCACGCCTTGAGGCGTACCGGCTTGGTGCTCTTCTTGTAGATCTTCTGCACCCCGGTGTACGGGCGGGCGCAGTTGTGGTGGCCCTGACATGCGGGGGTGCGGTCGCGCGGGCTGCCGTCCGGCTTGAGATGCTCGCTCTTGACGTCCATGTCGATGATCATCTCGACGCCGCCCATGGCCTCGACGATCTTCTTGAAGCCGCCGAAGTTGACGATCGCGCCGGCGTCGAACCTCTTGATCCCGGTGACTCCGCTGACCGTGGTGGCGAGGAGCTGGAAGCCCTGGGCGGCGCTGTACTTGCCGTTGCCCAGCCGGCTGCCGTACGCCATCGCGGCGTTGATCTTGTCGCGGTCCGCCCCGGTGCCGGACTTCGGGAAGGCCGGAATGTCGACACGCAGGTCACGGGGCATCGAGAAGAGGTAGGCGGTGTGCCGGTCGCGGGGGATGTGCGCCACGATGATCGAGTCGGCGAGCGGCGCGGTGCGATCGTCGCGCGGGTCGATCCCCACGAGCAGGATGTTGACCGCCCCGTCGATGTCCACGTCGGGCTCGGGTGCCGGGGCCGCCTCGGCCGGCTTCGGCTGAATCGGGTCGAGGAGAGTGTTGTCGGTTACGGCGTCGGAGTACTTGGAGATCAGTGCCTGACCCGTCACCAGCGTGCCGGCCCCGGCGACCAGCACGCCGACGCCGACGCCGACACAGATCCGCGCCCACAACGGAGATCGTTTCTTCGTGGATGCAGCCACCCGTCAAGCCTCCCCCGTACCGGCAACGTGCGCATGATGGCACAGTGGCGCAAGCCCCTGGGAGCGCTTCCCACGTGGTCAGGCGAGTGACAGCAGTCCCTGCTCGACGACGACGGGAACGGAGAGGGTCTTGTAGCCGACCGAGTCGAAAAGGACCGTCATCCGATCCTCTTCGTAGTTCATCACCATGCCGGTGCCCCACTCGCCGTGCCGGACCTGGCTGTGCACGGGGAACGGACCCTCCGGCTCGGCCGCGGCGATCTCCTGGGCGGAACCGTCGGCACAGTTGTCACAGTGGTTGCACGGCCGGCGCAGTTCCTCGCCGAAGTAGGCGAGCAGCGTCTCGGTACGACACTGCCGGGACTGGGCGAAGCCGCGCATCATGTCGGTGCGGGACTTCACCACCGCCTGCTGCCGCTCGAACTCCGCACACGCCGCCTCGGCCGCCGCGGCCGGCAGTGGTGCCCGGGCCGGTACGGTGAGTTTGTGGCCGGTGCCGGGCCGTACCGCCCCGACCTGTTCCAGCAGGTTGAGGTACTGACCCAGCTTGCGCGGGCCGAGCCCGGTGGCCTTCTGCAGCGCGGTCTTCGAGGCCGGGCCCTTGTGCAGTTCGCCGGCCAGCTCGCGCAGCTCGTCGAGGTCGGGGGAGCCGCCCTGGAAGAAACGCTGGATGGCCTCGTCCTCGGAACGCCAGAGCAGCAGCGCGCGGGCCGGTTCGCCGTCCCGCCCGGCCCGGCCGATCTCCTGGAAGTAGCTGTCCGGCGAGTCGGGCAGGGCCACGTGCGCGACCCAGCGGATGTTCGGCTTGTCGATGCCCATGCCGAACGCCGACGTCGCCACCATGATGTCGACCTTGTCGTCCTGGAAGTCGATGTGCCGCTGTTCCCGCAGGCCGGCGGCCATCCCACCGTGGTAGTACTCGGCCGGGTAGCCGGCTGTGGTGAGCCGTTCGGCGAGTTCCTCGGCGGCCCGCCGGGTGGCGACGTAGATGATGCCGGGCCGCTGCTCCCCGTCGAGCATCGCGGTCAGCTTGCGCCACCGGTAGTTGTCGTCGGGGCAGTAGGCGACCTCGAGGAACAGGTTGCGGCGGTCCAGGCCGGAGACGTGGATCTCGGGCTTGTCCAGGCGCAGCCGGGCGATGATGTCCTCGCGGACCGGTGGTGACGCGGTGGCGGTCAGCGCGAGCACCGGCGGCCGGCCGAGCTGCTTGATCATCTCACCGAGCGCGAGGTAGTCCGGCCGGAAGTCGTGGCCCCAGGCCGAGATGCAGTGCGCCTCGTCGACCGCGACCAGGCCCGGTTTGAGGGCACGCACCTCGGCCAGCCGCTCCGGATCGCTGAGCTGTTCCGGCGTGATGAAGAGGAACTCGGCCTGGCCGGTCCGGATCGCCTCCATCGCCTCGCGCTGCTCCTTCGGCGTCTCCTGGGAGCTGACCCGGACCGCGCGGAGCTTCGCGTCGCCGCGATCGTTGAGGGCGGCGATCTGGTCCTGCTGCAGAGCCAGCAGCGGCGAGATCACCACTGTCGGCCCGGGCAGCAGGACGGCCGGGATCTGGTAGATCGCCGATTTCCCGCCACCGGTGGGGAGCACCACGAGGGCGTCCTTGCGGCGCAGCACGGCCCGCATCGGCTTCAACTGTCCGGGGCGCAGCGTGCGCCAGCCGAAGTGGGTGCGGGCGACCCGGCGCAGGCGGGGGCCGTAGATTGGCAGTTTCATCGAGGGAAAGCTATCCGATCTTCGGCAGGATCTCACGGGCGTACAGGTCGAAGAGGCCCTGGTAGTGCGGGCCGGTGTTGGCGACGTAGATCTCGTCGAAGCCCGCATCGGCGTACTTGCGGATCATCTCGAGGTGCTTCTCCGGATCGTTGCCGCAGACGAAGGCCTCGGCCACCATCTCCTCGGTGACGAGCTGGGACGCCTGCTCGAAGTGCTTCGGCGAGGGCAGCACCTGGGACAGTTCGCCGGGCACACCGGCGTTCGGCCACTTCTGGTACGCGATCCGCGCGCCCTCCTCCGCCGAGTCCGCGAACGCTGCCTTGAAACCGCCCTGTGCGACCTTGCCGCCACCGCCGGCCTGCCGGAACCGGGAGACCATCTCCCCGTCCGGCATGACGCTGACGTAGCCGTCGCCGATCCGGCCCGCTACCTCGATCGCCTTGGGTCCGAAACCGGACACCAGGATCTCGACCGGTTTCTCCGGCAGGGTGTAGATGCGGGCGTTCTCCACCGTGTAGTGCTTGCCGTGGTGCGAGAAGTTCTCCCCGGTCCAGAGGCCGCGCATGATCTCGATGGCCTCTTCGAGCATCTCCAGGCGTACGTCCAGCTCGGGCCAGGCGTCGCCGAAGATGTGCTCGTTGAGGGCCTCGCCGGTGCCGACCCCCAGCCGGAAGCGTCCGCCGGTGAGGACCGCGCTGGTGGCGGCGGCCTGGGCGATGACGGCCGGGTGGATGCGGACGGTGGGGCAGGTGACCGCGGTGGTGATGTCCAGGCTCGTCGCCTGGCTGAGGGCGCCGATCATGGACCAGACGAAGGCGCTCTGGCCCTGGGCGTCCACCCACGGGTGGTAGTGGTCGGAGATCCACAGACCCTGGAACCCGGCGCGTTCCGCGCCCTTCGCCTGCTCGATGAGCTCGGCGGGCGAGTACTCCTCGCTCGACAGGAAGTATCCGATGCGCATGGCGCCCCGGTACCCCTATTTGCCTCCGAACATGCGGCGTATGGCCCAGATCAGGAAGAGGACGGCGAGGGCGATGCCGAGCAGTCGCACGGCGTGCACCTCGGACCAGTCGACACCGGTCGCGGCGAGGGGCGTGAGCACGTGCACATCCTACCGAGCCATCGGTCCCAACAAATAGAAAGGTTTGTTGACTAAACTCTGCGGGGGGTGTGAACATAGGTCCCCGGTACGGGCGGACAAACGCATCGGAGGTACGGGGGCTCATGACCATTCACGGCGAATTGCCGGAACTGGCCGCTGCGTTGCTGCAACCGGGCTTCGTCGGGACGGCCGCACCGGACTGGGTCCGCCGCTGGCTAGGTTCCGGCCTCGGTGGGGTCGCCCTCTTCGCCCGCAATGTGGAATCGCCCGCGCAGGTGGCGGCACTCACCGCCCAGCTGCGCGCCGAGAACCCCGATGTGATCGTTGCCATCGACGAGGAGGCCGGTGACGTCACCCGGTTCGAGTCGCGGCACGGCAGCTCCCGACCCGGCAACCTGGCACTCGGCGCGATCGACGACCCCGGGCTCACCGAGCTGGTCGCCCGCGACCTCGGCCGGGAACTCGCCGACGCCGGCATCACGCTCGACTACGCCCCGGACGCCGACGTCAACAGCAACCCCGGGAACCCGGTCATCGGCGTACGGGCCTTCGGCGCCGAGCCGGAGCTGGTCGCCCGGCACACCTCCGCCTTCGTCCGCGGTCTTCAGGAAGCCGGGGTGGCCGGCTGCGCCAAGCACTTCCCCGGGCACGGCGACACCGCCGTCGACTCGCACCACGACGTGCCGGTCATCGCGCGATCCCGGGCCGAGCTGGCCGCCTGCGAGCTGGTCCCGTTCCGGGCGGCGATCGCGGCCGGGGCACAGGCCGTGATGACCGGCCACCTGCTCGTCCCGGCCTACGACCCGGACCTGCCGGCCACGCTGAGCCCGCGCATCCTGACCGGCCTGCTGCGCGAGGAGCTCGGCTTTGACGGTCTGATCGTCACCGACGGCATCGAGATGCAGGGCGTCCGCCGCCGGTTCGGCCTGGAGGGCGCCACGGTCCGGGCGATCGCGGCCGGGGTGGACGCCATCTGCGTGGGCGGCGACCACGCCGACGAACAGACCGCGATCCGGCTCCGCGACGCCATCGTCGCCGCGGTCCGGTCCGGGGAGATCACCGAGGAACGGCTGCACGACGCGGTCGCGCGGGTCCGCCGGCTCGCCGCATGGACGACCCGGACCCAGATCGCCGCCGGGGCGCGTGCGATCGCCGACGCCGCGGCCGGTACCGAGGTCGCGGTTCTCGGTTCGGCGGTCGGTTTCGAGGCGGCCCGGCGGGCGGTCCGGGTGACCGGCAGCGAGGGCGGCCCGTCCCTGCCGGTGATCGGAGTACCGCACGTCGTCGAGTTCGCTCCGCCGCGGAACATCGCGATCGGCAGCGAGACCCCGTGGGGGGTCGGTGAACCCCTGACCGAGCTGCTGCCCGGCACCACCTCGGTCCGCTTCGAGGCCGGCGATCTGGAGTCGCTGCCCGACCCGTCGGTGCCGGTGCTGGCCGGGGCGGGGGAGCGGCCGCTGGTCCTGGTGGTCCGGGACGTGCACCGGCACCCGTGGATCGAACGGACCCTGCGCTGCGTCCTCGAGGTGCGCCCCGACGCCATCGTCGTCGAGATGGGCATCCCGGTCACCGTGGCCGGTGGGGTGCACATCGCCACCCACGGCGCGACCCGTGCGCTGGGCCGGGCCGCCGCCGAGATCATCGCCGGCGTGAACGTGCCGGAACCGGCGCCGCAGCCGGTCGCCGCCTGACCCTCACATCCCGGGAACGGTCCGTCCCGTCGCGTCCACAAGACGCGGCGGGACGCGACCGGCTGTCGCAGCTGGGGTTCAGGGGGCCAGCAGGTCCTGGTGCTCGGGGTGCTCGCCGATGTACTTCGCGAAGAACGGACACGACGGGATCACCCGCTCGCCCCGCTCACGGATCTGATCGAGAGCCTGCCGGGCCAGCTCGCCGGCAAGGCCCCGGCCGCGCATCTCCCGAGCGGTCTCGGTGTGCAGGATGCGGACCACGCCGTCACGCGCCCGATAGGTGGCCAGCGCGCCCACCTCTCCGTCGGCGATCAGCTCGAACCGCTGCTCGGCGGCGTTGTCCCGGACCAGATAGTCACCCACCTTCACAGCTTATTGTTGCTTTCACCCCGTACCGTGACAAGGGTGTTGATCTCTAAGCCGCGCCACCGCATCGCCGCCGCCCTAGCCTCGGCCGTCCTCGGACTCACCCTGCTCACCGGGTGCAGTGACGATGTCAGTTGTGGGCTCGACCAGTGCACCGTGACCGTCCAGCGGGAGACCAATGCCAAGGTGGAGGTGCTCGGGGTGGAGGCCAAATTCATCTCCGCCGACGACAACACCGTGACCCTCGACGTCGCCGGCGAACAGATCCAGCTGACCAAGGGCCAGCAGGCCGTGGAGGTCGGTGGCCTGACGTTCAGCCTGTCCAGCGTGACGCCGGACGACGTCAAGATTGAGGTGTCCCGATAACGCGGCACGTTTGACGATCGTCGCCGCTGGTCACATTGGGGGCATGACCGCAGCCTCGAACGTCAAGCACACCGCGTCACGGGCCGCCGAGAGCAAGCCCCTGGAGCTTCTCGCTCGAGGCGGCTTCATCGGATACGGCATCATCCACCTGCTCTTCGCCTGGATCGCGCTGCAGGTGGCCATCAGCGGCTCCGGACAGGACAGTGACCAGTCCGGAGCTCTTCAAACCATCGCAAAGCAGCCGTTCGGAAAGACGCTGCTCATCATCATCGCCGTCGGCCTGATCGCGATGGCGATCTGGCAGGCCTTCGAGGCCGCGATCGGCGAGAGCGGGCCGCGGGACCGCCGCGCCATGGCCGAGCGGATCCTCTCCGTCGCCCGCACGTTCCTCTACGGCTACCTGGCCTGGAACGCCATCAAGGTGGTCCAGGACGCCGGTTCGTCGATGGGTGACAGCAACGCGAGCGGCGCCTCCGGCCTGATGAGTTCCGAGGGCGGTCGCTGGCTCGTCGGCCTGATCGGCCTCGTGGTGCTCGGTATCGGCGTCGGCATGGCGTACTACGGATACAAGAAGAAGTTCATCCGCCACCTGAACACCCAGCAGATGCCGGCCGGCACCCGTCAGCCGATCGTCCGCCTGGGCATGGCCGGCTACATGGCCAAGGGCACCGCGTACGCCATCGCCGGGTTCCTCGTGGTGCTCGCCGCCGTCAACTACGACCCGAAGCAGGCCCGTGGCCTGGACGCCGCGCTCAAGACCCTGGCCGCCAACTCCTGGGGTGTGTGGCTGCTGATCCTGATCGCCGCCGGCATCGCCGCCTTCGGCGTCTACTGCCTGGCACAGGCCAAATACCGCAAGATCTGATCTGGTACGGAGAACCCGGCGGCGGATGTGAGCTATGTCTGACATCCGCCGCTGCCGGTGTTCCCGGGGGCCTCACGAGCAAGGCTGGACGCCGGCCGTGATGACGCTCGTGGGAAGGAAGTTAATTGTCCAGCATGGTGACAGCACCGCTCGCGATCGCCGCCGCCGCGGGCGCGGCGATTCTGTTCGTCGAGGTGGTGCACCGGATAGTCAGACGCATCGGACGCCGGTCCCCGCTTGCCGCCGCCCTGGCCCGGACCATGCACAAGCCGTTCCTGGCGACCGTCACCCTGACCGTCGTGCAACAGGCGGTCCGGATCTGGGCCGGTGAGTTCCCCGGCCGGTCCGGTGTGGTGCACGCGCTGGTGCTCCTTTGTATAGCGGCCGCGGCCTGGCTGGTCGGTACGACCCTGCTGGTGCTCGAGGACATGGCCCTGGCCCGGTGGCGCACCGACGTGCCGGACAACCTCAAGAGCCGCCGGATCAAGACCCAGGTGGTGATGCTGCGCCGGGTCACCGTGGCCGCCATCGTGGTGATCACTATCGGCGTCATGCTGATGACCTTCCCGGACATCCGGGCGCTCGGCGCGAGCGTGCTGGCCTCGGCCGGTGTGATCAGCGTGGTCGCGGCGCTGGCCGCGCAGAGCACTCTGGGCAATGTGTTCGCCGGACTGCAGCTCGCCTTCAGTGACGCGATCCGGGTCGACGACGTGGTCGTGGTGGAACAGGAATGGGGCCGGATCGAGGAGATCACGCTGACCTATGTGGTCCTGCAGATCTGGGACGACCGGCGGCTCATTCTGCCGACCTCCTACTTCACCACCAAACCCTTCCAGAACTGGACACGTACGTCGTCGGCGGTGCTCGGCACGGCCGAGATCGACGTGGACTGGGCCACCCCGGTCGAGCCGGTGCGGGCCGAGTTGCAGCGGGTCTGTGAGGACTCCGACCTGTGGAACGGCAAGGTCTGCGTGCTGCAGGTGACCGAGGCGACCGACGGCCGGATCCGGCTGCGGGCCCTGGTCAGCGCGAACGACGCGGCGGCGCTCTGGGACCTGCGGTGCCTGGTAAGGGAGCGTCTGGTGGCCTGGATCTGGCAGCACCAGCGGTCCGCGGTGCCGAGGATGCGCGCCGAGGTCGAGCCGGCCCGCGCGGTCCCGGTCCAGCCGTCCGGCCATCACGGGCCGGACGCGGAGTCCGGTGCGGCCCGGGTGTTCAGCGGCGGTGTGGACGGTGACGCCCGTGGTGCCGTGTTCGGCGGCCCTGTCCCGGTTGGGTCCGACCGTAAGGATTGAGAAAGCTCTGATCAGGGCATACCCCGGTCACACGGAAAGGGGGACATGATGGCCGATGTCGTGAACGGCGTTCCCGTCCGGCCGACGACCGAGAAGTCGACCGCGGAACTGGTGCAGCAGGCCAGCGAACAGCTGAGCCGCCTGGTCCGGGACGAGATCACCCTGGCCAAGGTCGAGCTGGCGGAGAAGGGCAAGCGGGCGGGCATTGGCGCCGGCCTGTTCGGCGGTGCCGGTGCACTGGCGATGTACGGGCTGGGCGCGGCGATCACGACCGGGATCATCGCCCTCGACCTGGTGCTTCCGCTCTGGCTGGCCGCGCTGATCGTCACGGTGGTGCTCTTCGCGATCGCCGGTGTGCTCGCGCTGCTGGGCAAGAAGCAGATCAGCCGGGCGGTTCCGCCGGAGCCACTGGCGGCGATCGAGAGCGTGAAGGCCGATGTCGATGAAGTGAAACACGCGGTCAAGGAGCGTAGCCGGGCATGAACGACCCGAGGGATGTCATGCCCGCATCCGGCTGCGCTGGTGAGCCCGGAGAGGCGGGAGAGCTATGAGTGACGACAACGGATCCGCCGCCAAACCGGACCTGGTGGCGCTACGGGCGGATATCAGGCAGACGCGGTCCGAACTGGGTGAGACGGTGCAGGCGCTGGCTGCCCGGGCGGACGTGAAGGCGCGGGCGCGCGAGCAGGTCGATCTGACCAAGCAGCGGGCACGGGAGCAGGTCGATCTGACCAAGCAGCGGGTGCTGACCAAGGCGGCCGAGATGACCGGGCGGGTGCGCGAGACGCCGCCCCGCGAACTGGCGCATCAGGCCGGTGACCGGATCCGTGCCAATCCTGTTCCGACCGTGCTGGTGTTCGCCGGACTGGCGGCGCTGGCCGGCATCATCCTGATCGTCCGAGGGAGGCGCTGATGGCGGGCAAACTGCAGAAATTCGCTTTGAAGCCGGTGAACGTGGCGCTCGGTTTCGCGGCCGGTGCGGCCGCGGGCTTCCTCTTCAAAGAGGTGTGGAAGCTGGTTGCCGGGGACGACGACGCACCGGACGCCGGCGACCCGGAACGCGGCTGGGGAGAGATCCTGACGGCCGCCGCTCTGCAGGGCGCGATCTTCGCGGTGGTGAAGGCGGCTGTCCATCGTGGCGGTGCCATCACGACCCAGAAACTGACGGGCACCTGGCCCGACTAGATCATCTCTTGTATAGACAAGAGTCTTGGCGGCCCCCCACTTCGTTGCGTAGAAGTGGGGGGCCTTTTCCGTATCGGTCACCCATTATTGGATTCCTTCGAGGGGCAGCTTTACGGCCCGATTTTCGGGTACAGTGTGGCCAGTTTTTGCGTACGTGGTTCGCTGCTTCTGCTAGGCCCGCGCGACGCCGGCCCCATCCCGGGAAGGTCGGCAGGCGTCACAACGGCCCGGTGGATGGGACGTCCTCCTGAAAGGCCGCCTCGCGGTACCGCTGCTCGAAAACGGTCATCGGCCCCGCGCTGCCGCGGTTGGGCGGGCCGGCATTTTCAGAAGGAGAGTTCAGCATGGCGCAAGGAACCGTGAAGTGGTTCAACGCAGACAAGGGCTTCGGCTTCATCACCGTCGACGGCGGGGGTGCTGACGTGTTCGTCCACTTCTCGGCCATCCAGACGAGCGGCTACCGCACTCTGGAGGAGAACCAGCGGGTGGAGTTCGAGATCGCCCAGGGCCAGAAGGGCCCGCAGGCGGAGCAGGTTCGCCCGCTCTGAGACCAACATCTTCGCCGGTCGTGAGACCGGTTCGCCGACCGCCTGGCGGAGGTCGGCCCGACCGTGGCCCCGCATCCTCCTCGAGGTTGCGGGGCCTCTTTCGTACGCCGTTACTGCTTTCGTACGCGGTTACTGCTGAAGCTGCGCGGTTACTGCGGACTGCTGGAACTGCGCCGTTACTGCTGACTGCCGGAGCGCCGGCGCATCCCGACAACGATCAGCGCCAAGCCGCCGACGACCAGCACGCCGCCGGCCGCCGCCCAGAAACCCTGCCCGCTCATCAGGCTGTCGTCGAGGTAGTCGAGCCCCTGTAGCGTCCACACCCCACCGATCACGATCGCCAGTAGCCCGAGAGACATGGTGAGCCAGCCTCTCAACCGTGGTGGCTCGGTTTCATTGTTCACCATTTGTCGTGCACCTGCGGGCGAATCAACTCATCGTAGACCGCGGTGATCATTTCCTGGGTCTCCGGCGACAGCGGTGCGAGGTCGGCCGCGGCGGCGTTCGCCCGCGCTTGTTCCGGGTTCCGGGCGCCCGGGATGACGACGGTGAGACCCGGCTGGTCGATGATCCAGCGGAGCGCGAACTGCGCCATCGTGGCACCGGCCGGTACCAGCGGGCGCAGCCGTCCGACCGCCTCGAGACCGATCCGGAAGTCCACACCGGAGAACGTCTCGCCGACGTCGAAGGCCTCACCGTGCCGGTTGTAGTTGCGGTGGTCGTCGGCGCCGAAGGTGGTGCTCTCGTCATACCGGCCGGAGAGCAGGCCGCTGGCGAGCGGGACGCGGGCGATGATGCCCACCCCGGCCTCGGCGGCGGCCGGGAGCACCCGCTCCAGCGGCTTGAGGCGGAACGCGTTCAGGATGATCTGCACGCTGGCGACGCCGGGCCGGGCGATCGCGGCGAGTGCCTCGTCGACCCGTTCGACGCTCACCCCGTACGCCGCGATCCGCTTCTCCTGGACCAGCGTGTCGAGCGCGTCGAAGACCTCGTCCGAGGAGTACACCGAGGTGGGCGGGCAGTGCAGTTGCACCAGGTCGAGCGTGTCGACGCCGAGGTTGGCGCGGGAGCGGTCGGTCCAGGCCCGGAAGTTGTCCAGGTGGTAGTTGCCGTGCTCCTGCGCGACCCGGCGGCCCATCTTGGTGAAGACGGTCAGGCCGGGGTGATCGGCGATGAACGAGCCGATGATCTGCTCGCTGCGGCCGTCACCGTAGACGTCCGCGGTGTCGATGAAGGTCACGCCGGAGTCGACGGCGGCCTGCAGGGTCGCGTGCGCGTCGGCCTCGCTGACCTGACCCCAGTCGGCGCCCAGCTGCCAGGCACCGAGACCCACCACGCCGACGTCCCTGCCCAGCCTACGGAAGCTTCGTTTTTCCACGTCGTGACCCTACCGCTCGTCTGTTAGCGTTAAACAAGACGTACGTACGGTTTTGGAGGTTGGTATGTGGGACCCCGCTGTCTACCGCCGTTTCGGTGCCGAGCGCTCGCGTCCGTTCTTCGACCTCGTCGGGCGCGTCGGCGCGGAGAGCCCCCGGGCCGTCGTGGACCTCGGCTGCGGACCCGGCGAGCTGACCCGCACCCTCGCCGATCGCTGGCCCGGCGCCCGCGTCACGGGGCTCGACTCGTCACCCGAGATGATCGACAAGGCCACCGCCGAGCCGGGCCGGGTCGAGTTCCGCCTCGCCGGCATCGCCGACTGGCACCCCGGCCCGGACGTCGACGTCGTGGTCACCAACGCCGCCCTGCAATGGGTGCCGGGACATCAGGAGATGATCGCCCGCTGGGCGCGTGAACTGCCGTCCGGAGCCTGGTTCGCGATGCAGGTGCCGGGCAACTTCGACAGCCCGGGGCACCGGGCCGCGCGGGAGCTGTCGCCGGTCGGGCTCCCGGCCGACCCGGTGTCGGACGCCGCCGGTTACGCGGAACTCCTCACCGCGGCCGGAGCGACCGTGGACGCCTGGGAAACCACATACCTGCACCTGTTGCCCGCCGACGGGCCGGAACATCCGGTGCTGCGCTGGATGGAGGGCACCGCCCTGCGACCGGTGCGAGCGGCCCTGGACGACGCCGCGTGGGCCGCGTTCCGCTCCGAGCTGGCCGAGCGGATCATCGCCGGCCATCCGGTGCGGCACGGCCTCGTGGCGTTCCCCTTCCGCCGTATCTTCGTGGTGGCGTCCATCAAGTGATTGCCTCAGTTCCGAAAGACCAGGGAGAACCCTTGACCGATCTGACGTCGTTCATCGCCGGTCTGCCCAAGGCCGAGCTGCACGTCCACCACGTCGGCTCGGCGTCCCCGCGGATCGTCGCCGAGCTGGCCGCCCGCCACGAGGGCAGTTCACCGGTGCCCGCCGACCCGGCTCTGCTCGCGGACTACTTCGAGTTCCGCGACTTCGCCCACTTCATCGAGGTCTACCTCTCCGTGGTGGATCTGATCCGCGACGACGAGGACGTCCGTCTGCTGACCTACGAGATCGGGCGGGAGCTCGGCCGGCAGAACGTGCGGTACGCCGAGCTGACCGTCACGCCGTACTCGAGTGTCCGGCGGGGCATCCCGGCCAAGGCGTTCTGCGAGGCGATCGAGGACGCCCGTACCGGCGCGGCCCGCGACTTCGGGGTCGACCTGCGCTGGTGCTTCGACATCCCGGGCGAGGCCGGGCTGGCGGCAGCCGAGGAGACGCTGCGGATCGCCCTCGGCGAGCGACCCGAGGGGCTGATCAGCTTCGGACTTGGCGGGCCGGAGATCGGGGTGCCGCGGCCGCAGTTCAAGCCGTACTTCGACCAGGCCCGCGCGGCCGGACTGCACAGCGTCCCGCATGCCGGCGAGACGACCGGCCCGGAGACCGTCTGGGACGCCCTGCGTGAGCTGGGAGCCGAGCGGATCGGTCACGGCATCGCCGCCGCCGGGGACGAGCGGCTGATGGCCCACCTGGCGGAGAACGGGATCCCGCTCGAGGTGTGCCCCACCTCGAACCTGCGTACCCGGGCCGTCGCCGACCTGGACGAGCATCCGATCGCGACCCTCGTCGCGGCGGGTGTCCAGGTCAGCGTCAACTCCGACGACCCGCCGATGTTCGGCACCACCCTCGAGCAGGAGTACGCGACCGCGGCGCGGCTGCTGAAGCTGGACACCGCCGGGGTCGCCGAACTCGCCCGCGCCGCCGTCCGGCACAGCTTCCGTCCCGGCCGGGACAAGGCCGCGCTGCTCGCCGAGATCGACGCCTACACGGCCGCTCAGGGGTAGAGCGGGTCCTGCCAGCAGGCGACCATCGTCACCGTGCCGATGGTCAGGATCGTCAGCCAGCGAACCAGCCTGCGCCGGGTGAACCGGGCCGGATTGTCGTCCGGCTCGGTGTCCGGCCTGCTCAGCACATCGGGCATTCGCTTCTTCTCCCGTCAGGGCGGCCCACTGGCGGGCCGCGTCAGGGCGGCCTAGTCGGGGACCGCCGTCCAGCTCTGATGCCGCTGCTCGGTGTCCTCCTGCAGGGCCAGCACACGCTGCATGCCGTACCGCTGGGTGCCCACCCCGATCACCAGGTCACCGGAGGTGGTGCGGATCGTGAAGCCGTACGCCGAGGCGCGCAGCGTCCACCGCGCGCCGCTACCGGCCTGGCAGTCACCCTGCACCAACGGTGCCCCGGCGACCGCGGTGCCGCCGAGCGGGACCGCGCACCGGTTGCTCGCCTTGGAGACCAGCGAGTACGTGTTGTTGCCGGCCGGCACCAGCTGCCACTGCTGCTGGGTGCCGCCCTCGTCGTTGCCGAGCATGACCGGGGTGCCGTCGGCCGAACGGGCCGCGTACAGGTCGGCCGCACCGCCGGTCAGGGAGTTGGTCAGCACGAACCACGAGTTCTGCACCGGCCGGGCCGACGGAGCCGTCTCCGCGGTGCCCTTGGCCAGGTAGCCGAGCTTGCGGTTACGGACCTCCACCTTGTACTTGGCGTCCGGCTTCAGGCCGATCAGGCGGGCCCGGGTGGCACGGGTGCTGGCCACCGGCTCGCCGTCGACCGACACCTCGTAGTCGGCGTCGGCCGCGGCCGAGCTCCAGGTGAGCCGGACCGAGCCGCTGGTCGGCTCGCGGATCTCCAGCACCGCCTGCACGCCGTCGTTGGTCACGCCCGGCGGCGCGCCGGGAAGCCTGCCGTCGGCCTGGTCGCCGGTGCCGGCCGGCGGAGGCGTGGTGTTGTGCTTCGCGACCGGGGTGACGGCCAGGCCGGGCGGGGTCGCCGGGGCGTTCCCGGGGGCGTCCGGGGTGGCGCTGACGGAAGCGCTCGGCGTCGGCTCCGGCGACACGGAGCCGCTCGGTGCGGGCGTCGCGGTGCTCGGCGACGGAGCGGGCGCCGACGGTGTCACGGGCGCGGGTGTGGGCGTGGCCGGCGGGTCGTCGTCCGGACGCGTTGCTCCCGGAACGTCCGGGACGTCGTCGCCACCGTCGCTGCGCAGCAGGAACTCGCTCAGCGCCACGTTCCAGTGCTTGGCCAGGTAGCTGCCCGGCTCCGGGTTGGTGCTGAAGTAGTCGTCGTGCCCGCAGTCGAGGCGGATCTCGTTCTTCTTCGGGCACACGTTCTTCACCGGCTTGCCGGTCCGGTCCCGCCCGCACAGCAGGTCGTACTCGTCCAGGCAACTGCCCGCGCCGGTGGCGTTCGGCGAGTCGGTGAGCACCGCGCCGAGGGTGTGGGTCAGCTGGTGGGCGGCCATCGCGGAGCTCCAGCAGCCGGAGTCGACACGGGCGTACGACGGGCCGCCGTTGTTGCGGTTGCCGCGGATGGCCCGGGTGTCGTTGACGTAGGTGGAGATGCCGCAGTAGAGGTTCGTGTCGGCGAACATCAGGTACTTGCGGTCGGTGCGGTTGTAGCCGAGGCCGCGCAGCGCGTCGATGGTCGCCGCGAACGAGCGCAGCGAACCGTCGGGCAGCTGCACCTCGACCACGTCGGCGCGGCACTCCGGCGTCGTCACGTAGCGGATGTGCCGGGAACCGCCGGTCTCGGCCGCGCTCGCGTCGTAGATCGCGTCCACGCCGGCGGCCCAGGTGCGGAACGAGTTGAGGTATTTCGGGTACCGGCTGGCGGACGACGACTCGTGCAGGTAGAGCAGCTGCACCCGCTTGCCGGTACGCCCGTCGCCGGCGCACGCCACGTCGTCCGGGCCGAGGATGAAGTCGGCCTGGCCGGGAGCGGCGTCCGGCACCAGTGCGGGGGCGTCGGCGGTGATGGCGCTGCCGCCCTCGTCGCGGGCGATCTCGGCGTCGCCGGGAACCCGGCCGCTCTCCCGCCGGACCGCATCGAAGTCGTCACTGCCCGCTGTCACCGGGGCGACGTCGCGGCGTACCGACAAACCCTCCGGCGCCGGGTCGGGCCCGTGCGTGCAGGTCTCCTCGAACACCAGGTAGGCCCCGGCGCAGACCGAGCCGGACGACGCCAGGCGCAGTCCGCTGTAGACCAGTCCCTGCTCAGGGGCGTCCTTGGGGAGGGCGGTCAGGGCGTAGTCGTCGTCGGACGGCCCGGAATTGATCACGGACGGTCCGACCACGCCGCCGACACCGAGCAGCGCCATGCCGAGCGCTACCGGAAGCAGCCGGAAAGTAGCGGAGCGTGTCCGTGGGGGATTCGGAGGGCTCGCCGCGCGGCGCCGTCCGGGCGGCGACCCGCGGAACGTCGGCCGGCGATGCGCGGACACGGCGTCTCCTCGTCGAGCTGTGTGGCGGTGGGAGGGGTCCATGGGGTGACCGCCTCCCACCGCGCGGTGGCTTCGCGAATCGCGGCGATGGGGACGCGCTGCGGGTTGCGATCCGGGAAGCCGGATGGGATCTGAGGGAACAGTGCCAGCCCGGCGCCCCCAGGGGAATGTTCCTAAGAAACTTATAAGCCAGCGCTGTTTCGTTCGGGGGATACGGCGGCTCATTCCCGTCCTCGTTGCCAGCGTCGTCGTCCGGGGTCGCGGTCCTTCGCCGGCCGTCCGCGGCCGACGAGCCCGAACCGGCTCGGTTGTTTCGGGGTGGCGTCGGCGTCCGCCAGCAGCATCACGATGCTCGCCCCGCCCATCACGGCCCGGTCGATGCTCACCGAGCCGCCGGTGCCCTGCGCCACCCGGCGGGCGATGTCCAGGCCGAGGCCGGTCGAGCCCTGCTGACTCTGACCGCGCCGCAGCGCCCGCTCCGGATCGGGGATGCCGGGGCCGGCGTCGTCCACCCGCAGCGCCACCCAACCGTCCCGCCGGGACAGGCCGACCTCGAAGGCGGTGCCCTGCGGGGTGTAACGGAACACGTTGCCGAGCACCGCGTCCAGCGCCGCGGCCAGCTCGGCGCGGGCCACCGGGACCGGGATGCGCAGGTGCGCGCCAACCACCCGGTACTGGCGTTCCTGGTCGGCGGCGAGCGCGGACCAGAACATCATCCGCTCCCTGACCACCTCGCTGGCGTCGCAGAGACCGTCCTCGGGAGTGGCGGCGACCCGGTCCGCGACGGCCTGCCGGGTGGTGTTGATCAGGTTGTTGACCTCGTCCTCCAGGGTGGTGATCGCGGTCCGGATGCGCCGGATGCCGCGACGGCGGTCCACCTCGTCGGCGGTCAGGTCGATGATCTGGGTGTCGTCCGGGTCGAGCGCCTCGACGTCCAGCCGCAGCGCGGTGAGCGGGGTCCGCAGCCGGTGCGACAGGTCGGCGACCAGCTCGCGCTCGTCGGTCCGGGAGGTCACCAGCCGGTCGGCCATCCGGTTGAACGCATAGCCCGCCTCGGCCAACTCCCGCGGGCCCGAGGGGGTGATGCGGACCTCCAGGTCACCGTTGCCGACCGCGAGCGCGGCGTCGACCAGGTTGCGGGCCGAGTCCACGGCGCCGCGGGCGAGCCGGTCCACGACCACGACCGCGCCGCCGACCAGCACCACCGCGAGGCCGAGCAGCAGCCACCAGTCACGGGCCGTGTCGTGGTCCAGCACCGAGTCCGGAACGAACGCCTCGACCACCAGGGTCCGGTCGCCGACCTTGACCGGCTGCAGCCGGACGACACCGCCGTCGACGTCCTCGATGGTCGGCTCCGGCGTGACCGCCGCCCGGTCGATCAGGCCGGCGTCGGCCCGGCCGCCGGACGTGGCGGCCAGACCCGGGGTGTGCACCACCGGAACGCCGCCGGCCTGCGCGATCGCCGCGGCGACACCCTTCTCGCCGGCTCCGGACGTGATGGCACCGGCCACCGTCGCGGTGCGCTCGGCGGCCTCGGCCATGGCGGCGTCGCGGTGGTCGTCACGCAGACTCCAGCCGAGCGGTACGAGAAAGACGAGCGCGGCGACGGCGGTGGTGGCGGCGGTGGTGTACGCCAGCCGCAACCTCAGTCCGGCGCCACCAACCGGAATCCGACCCCCCGCACGGTGCGCAGGTAGCGGGGCTTCGCCGCGGACTCGCCCAGTTTCCGGCGAAGCCAGTACAAATGCACGTCGATGGTCTGGTCCTCGCCGACCGATGGCTGTCGCCATACCTCCTCCAACAGCTCACGACGGGAAACCACTCGGCCCGGACGGGCGGCGAGGTAGGCCAGCAGGTCGAATTCCTTGCGGGTCAGCGCCAGTGGCTGATCACCGAGGGTGGCGCTGCGCTCGCCGACGTCCACCCGTAGCTCGCCCACCTCGTGGACGGCCGGTTGCGCGGCCCGGCTGGCCCGGCCCACGCGGCGCAGCACGGTGGCTATCCGGGCGTCCAGATGGGCGCCGGTGAACGGCTTCACCATGTAGTCGTCGGCACCGGCCCGCAGCAGCCGCACGACCGTCTGCTCGTCGTCGCGCGCGGTGGCGATGATGATCGGCACATCGGTGATGCCGCGCAGCATACGCAGGGCGTCCGAGCCGTCCAGGTCGGGCAGCCCGAGGTCGAGAACGACGAGGTCCGGCGTCTCCGCGGCGACCCGCCGCAGTGCCTCCAGAGCGGTTCCGACGGCGTGCACGGCATGCCCCCGGTCGGCTAGCGAACGGAGCATGGCACCGCGCACGACATGATCGTCTTCGACGAGCAACACCGTGGCCATGCGAAGACCGTAGCGTCCCGGGCGGGGAGAACCTAAAGGGTGATCGAACGAGAGCTTCTAATGACGGTCAGTGATGGAATACGATCCGAGTTACCGATGTCATTCACCCTTTTCCCCGGTACGCGTCTCGCCCTGGCCCGCGACAGTCTCGCTGGTCTCAGCGTCGGCGACGCGCTCGGCGCCCAGTACTTCGTGCCCGGCAACAAACCCTCCGACCTCCTCGACGCCCGCGTCCCCGAGGCTCCCTGGCCCTGGACCGACGACACCGAGCAGGCATGCTGCCTGGTGACCGTCCTCAACGAGGGCGACTTCGACCGCGACTCCTTCGCCGAGTTGCTGGCCGGGCGGTTCGAGCCGTACCGGGGTTACGGCCCCGGCGCGGTCGTGATGCTCCGGGCGATCCGTGAGGGCCTGCCCTGGCCGATCGCTGCGGCCGCCGCCTTCGACGGGCAGGGCTCGTGCGGCAACGGGGCGGCGATGCGGGCGGCACCGCTGGGTGCCTGGCATGCGGATTCGCTCGCCCACGCGGCGGCTCAGGGGGTACGCGCGGCGGAGGTCACCCACGCCCACCCGGAGGGCATCGCCGGTGGGGTGGCGGTGACCGTGGCCGCCGCGGTGGCGGCCGCCGCCCGCCTGAACGGGCACCGGCCCGACCGGGGACAGCTGTTGCGCGCCACGGCCGGGCACACCCCGGCCGGGGTCGTGCGGGACGGGCTGACGGAGGCCGCCGCACTGACCGCCGGGGTGGCGGAGGCGGCCGAGCGGCTCGGCAACGGTGGCCGGGCGACGGCGCAGGACACCGTTCCGTTCGCGCTCTGGGTGGCCGACCGGTTCCTCGACGACTATCCGGCGGCTGTGGCGGCGTGCGTCGTCGCCGGTGGGGACGTGGACACCACGGCCGCGATCGCCGGGGGAGTGGTGGCGGCGTACACCGGGATCGACGGCATCCCGCCGGCCTGGCTCGCCGCCCGGGAACCGCTGCCCCCGTGGAGCGCGTGAACCACGGACCTGCCGCACGCCCGGAGTACACACGCAGCTGAAGTGCACGCGCCGGGCGAAAGCGGCGGAAGCCTGGCCGATAGCATCGGTGGCGGCCTGGAAGCGCCGGGTCACCGCTTCGCGAATGGAGATCACCGTGTCTGCACCCCGTACACCCGTCGTGGCCGACCCACTAGTCGTCCCGGCCGGGACTACGGCGGCCGACGCGGTGGCCGCCGCCGGGCTCCCGGCACACGGGCCGAAGGCCGTCGTCGTGGTCCGCGAGGCCGGCGGCCGGCTGCGTGACCTGCACTGGGCCCCGGACGCCGACACCGAGGTGACCCCGGTCGCCATCGACACCCCGGACGGCCTCGACGTGCTGCGCCACTCGACCGCGCACGTGCTCGCGCAGGCCGTGCAGGACGTGTTCCCGGAGGCGAAGCTCGGCATCGGCCCGCCGATCCGGGACGGTTTCTACTACGACTTCGACGTGGAGAAGCCGTTCCAGCCGGACGACCTGACGAAGCTCGAGAAGCGGATGCAGGAGATCGTCAAGGCCGGCCAGACGTTCCGCCGCCGGGAGTACTCCTCGCTCGACGAGGCGAAGGCCGAGCTGAAGAGCGAGCCGTTCAAGCTCGAGCTGGTCGACATCAAGGGCGACGTGGACGAGGAGGCCGCGGCGGTCGGTGCCGGCGAGCTGACCCACTACGACAACCTCGACAAAGACGGCAACCGGGTCTGGGGTGACCTGTGCCGCGGCCCGCACCTGCCGTCGACCCGGCTCATCCCGGCGTTCAAGCTGATGCGCTCGGCCGCCGCCTACTGGCGCGGCTCGGAGAAGAACCCGCAGCTGCAGCGCGTCTACGGGACGGCGTGGCCGTCGCGGGACGAGCTCAAGGCGTACCTCAACCGTCTTGCCGAGGCCGAGCGCCGGGACCACCGCAAGCTGGGCACCGAGCTGGACCTCTTCTCCTTCCCCGACGAGATCGGGTCGGGTCTCGTGGTGTTCCACCCGAAGGGTGGCGTGATCAAGCGGGAGATGGAGGACTACGTCCGGGCCCGCCACATCGAGGAGGGCTTCCAGTACGTCGGCAGCCCGCACATCACCAAGGAGGGCCTGTTCCACACCTCGGGCCACCTGCCGTACTACAAGGACACGATGTTCCCCCCGATGGAGCTGGAGGGGGCGAACTACTACCTCAAGGCGATGAACTGCCCGATGCACAACCTGATCTTCAGGTCGCGCGGGCGGTCCTACCGTGAGCTGCCGATGCGTCTGTTCGAGTTCGGCACGGTGTACCGCTACGAGAAGTCCGGTGTGGTGCACGGCCTGACCCGGGTCCGCGGCCTGACGCAGGACGACTCGCACTCCTACGTGACCGCCGAGCAGGCGCCGGCCGAGATCAAGCACCTGCTGAACTTCGTCCGCTCGCTGCTCGACGACTTCGGCCTGGACGACTACTACCTGGAGCTGTCGACCCGCGACCCGGACAGCTCCAAGTTCATCGGCACCGACGAGCAGTGGGAGAAGGCCACCAAGGTTCTGTCGGACGTGGCCGAGGAGTCCGGCCTCGAGCTGGTCCTCGACCCCGGCGGCGCGGCGTTCTACGGTCCGAAGATCAGCGTGCAGTGCAAGGACGCGATCGGGCGTACGTGGCAGATGTCGACCATCCAGTACGACTTCAACCAGCCCGCCGGGTTCGGTCTGGAGTACCAGGCGGCCGACGGCACCCGCCAGGAGCCGGTGATGATCCACTCGGCGAAGTTCGGTTCGATCGAGCGGTTCTTCGGCGTGCTGGTCGAGCACTACGCGGGCGCCTTCCCGGCCTGGCTGGCGCCGGTGCAGGTGGTCGGCATCCCGATCCGGGACGACCACGCCGACTACCTGGCCGAGTTCGTGGCCCGCCTCAAGAAGGAGGGCATCCGGGCCGAGGTCGACTGGTCGACCGACCGGATGCAGAAGAAGATCCGCACCGCGCAGCAGCAGAAGATCCCGTTCATGGCGATCGCCGGCGACGACGACGTCAACGGCGGCACCGTGTCGTTCCGCTACCGGGACGGCTCGCAGCGCAACGGCGTGTCGATCGACGAGGCCGTCGCGCACGTCGTCGAGGTGGTCCGCTCCCGTACCAACGTGGGGCCGTCCGCCGCCTGATCAACGAAGCGGCCGGTTTCCCGCCCCGGGGAACCGGCCGTCTGCGCATAGGATGCGATCGTGAGCGAGCTGACGGGCACGGGCGATCCGGACGGGCTGGAGCGGCTCTGGACGCCGTACCGGTTGGCCTACGTCTCCGGCGAGGACCGGCCCGAGGGTGGTTACGAGAAGCCGGCGGGCTGCCCGTTCTGCCTGGCGCCCGGCCGGCCCGAGGCGGAGTCGCTGGTCGTGGCCCGCGGTGAGCTGGTGTTCGCGCTGCTCAATCTGTATCCGTACAACCCCGGGCACCTGATGGTCTGCCCCTACCGGCACGTGGCCGACTACACCGATCTCACCGAGGCGGAGACGGTCGAGGTGGCGGCGTTCACCCGGACCGCGATGCGGGTGATGCGCACCGTCAGCAGCCCGCACGGCTTCAACCTGGGCATGAACCAGGGTTCGGTGGCCGGTGCCGGCATCGCCGCCCACCTGCACCAGCACATCGTGCCGCGCTGGGGCGGCGACGCCAACTTCATGCCGGTGATCGGCATGACGAAGGTGCTGCCCCAGTTACTGTTCGACACCCGCGATCTGCTGGCGAAGGCCTGGCCCGCCGCCTAACGCGCGGATCCCGGCGACGATCTGCTCGGCGGACGGTGCGCTCGCCGGATCGGTCAGCCACTGCATGAGCACCCCCGACATCAGGGCCATCTGCACGGAGCCGAGTGAGGCGACGGTCTCCGGATCGACCTGATCCTCCGCCAGGCCGGTGAGCATCGCCGCCATGCCGGATCGCCCGGCCGCCATACCGCCGGCCATCTGCTCGCGCAGCGCCGGGTTGTGCTCGGCCTGCAGCATGGCCTCGATGCTGGCCAGCCAGAGCTGCCGGTCGGTCTGGATGGACCGGATCACCCGGCGCCAGAAGCGCAGCATCGGGTCGTCGCCGGTGTCGTCGTCGCCGGGTTCGGCCAGTGCCCGGCCCAGTGCGTCGCCCCACTCCTCGACGGCGCTCAGCATCGCGGCGGTCATCAGGGCCTCGGTCGAGCCGTAGTGATAGCCGATCGAGCCCAGGTTGGTGCCGGACAGAGCCACCACGTCACGAGCGGTGGTGCGTGCCCACCCCTTCTCCAGCAGCGCCTTCTTGGCGCCTCGCAGCAGTTCCTCGCGGTGACCCATGGCGGTGATCCTAACTTCTATACAAACGTATAAGACGTTTGTATAGTCGAGTCATGACGAACTCACGGGTGTTGATCTCAGGGGCCGGCATCGGCGGTCCGGCCCTCGCGTTCTGGCTGGTCCGGCGCGGGTTCCAGGTGACCGTCGTGGAGCGCGCCGGCGGTCTGCGCGAGGCGGGCTACAAGGTTGATGTGCGCGGCTCCGCGACCGAGGTGCTGCGCAAGATGGGGCTGCTCGCCGCATGCCAGGCAGCCGACACCGGCATGCGGCAGGTCACCTACGTCAAGCGCGACGGCGGCCCGATCGCCGCGCTACCCGCCGACCTGCTGATGGGCCGCCGCGGCGACGACTTGGAGATCATGCGGTGGGACCTGAGCCGGATCCTGCACGACGCCACCGCACGTGAGGTGGAGTACCTGTTCGGTGACGCGATCGCCACTCTGGCCGACGGCCCCGACGGCGTCGACGTCACCTTCGAGAAGGGCGCGCCCCGCCGTTTCGATTACGTGGTCGGGGCCGACGGGCTGCACTCGGCCACCCGGCGCAAGGTCATGGGCGAGGTGCCGCTGAGCCACCTCGGCGCCTACATCTCCATCTTCACTGTTCCCAACCTGCTCGGCCTGGAGCGTGAGGAGGTCATGTACACCCGGCCCGGGCGGCTCGTCTTCGCGTACGCCATGGATCCGGACCGGCCCGCCATGGTCGGCCTCACCTTCGCCTCACCGCCGCTCGACCACGACCGGCGTGACATCGAGGGGCAGAAGGCGCTGGTACGGGCCGCGTTCACCGGCCAGGGGTGGCGGGTCGACGACTTCCTGGCCGCGATGGACGACGCGCCCGACTTCTACTTCGACTCGCTCAGTCAGGTCGAGCTGCCGGCCTGGTCGGCGGGCCGGGTGGCGCTGCTCGGCGACGCGGCGTACTGCCCGTCACCGGCCTCCGGGCAGGGCACCAGCCTCGCGCTCGTCGGGGCGTACGTGCTCGGCAAGCACCTCGGCAGCCCGGACGGGTTCGCCGCCTACGAGCGGGAGATGCGGCCGTACACCGAGAAGAACCTCGCCTTCGGCCGCAAGATGGTCAAGGACATGGTGCCCGGTGGCCGCCTCAGCATCGCCTTCCGTAACTACGGCATGCGGACCCTGAAGTACCACCCGCGCAAGGAGCAGATGATCGACAGGATCCTCGCGCCGATGCACGAGGCGGCCAACGCCATCGCGATCTAGCGGGAGGCGGTGTGCTCCTTACGGACCGCGTCGGCCAGGTGCGGTGGCATCGGTTCGTGGCGGAGGTACCTGCGGGTGAACGTGCCCGTGCCCGAGGTGAGGGCGCGCAGCTCGACCACGTACCGCACCAGTTCGGTCGCCGGGACCTCGGCCCGGACCAGGCTCGCCTCACCGGTACCACCGGATTCGCTGCCCAGCGGGCGGCCGCGGCGCCCGGAGAGATCGCTCATCACCGCGCCCACGTACTGCTCCGGCACCCGGACCTCGACCTCGTCCACCGGCTCGAGCAGGGTGATCGCGCCCTGCTCGGCGGCGGCACGCAGGGCCAGCGCCCCGGCGGTCTGGAAGGCGGCGTCCGACGAGTCGACGCTGTGCGCCTTGCCGTCGTAGAGCGTCACCTTGAGGTCCACCACCGGATAGCCGGCCGCGATGCCCTTGTCCAGCTGGGAGCGCACACCCTTCTCCACCGACGGGATGTAGTTGTGCGGTACGGCGCCACCGACCACCTTGTCGACGAAGACGAAGCCCTCGCCGCGCGGCAACGGCTCCACCTCGATGTCGCACACCGCGTACTGGCCGTGGCCGCCGGACTGCTTCACGTGCCGGCCGTGGCCCTTCGCCGCGCAGCCGAACGTCTCCCGCAGCGACACCTTGACCGGCTCGGTGTCCAGCTCGACCCCGCCGGAACGGAGCCGGTCCAGCACCACGTCGGCATGCGACTCGCCCATCGTCCAGAGCACCAGCTGGTGGGTCTCCGGGTTGCGCTCCAGGCGCAGCGTGGGGTCGCCGGCGACGAGCCGGGCCAGGTTCTTGGCGAGAGCGTCCTCGTCGGAGCGGGTCTTGGCCACCACAGCGATCGGCAGCAGCGGCTCCGGCATCGTCCAGGGCGTCATGAGCAGCGGGTTGTCCTTGCCCGACAGCGTGTCACCGGTCTCCGCGCTGCCGGACTTGGTGATCGCGCAGATGTCGCCGGCGATCGCCTGCGGGATCTCCCGCAGCTGGGCGCCGAGCGGGCTGTAGACGTGTGCCACGCGCTCGTCGGCGTCGTGGTCGGGGTGGCCGCGCTCGGCCATGCCGTGCCCCGAGACGTGCAGCGTCTGGTCCGGGCGCAGGGTGCCGGAGAAGACGCGTACCAGCGACACCCGGCCGACGTGCCGGTCGATGGTGGTACGGACCACCTCGGCGACCAGTGGGCCGTCCGGGTCGCAGAGGATCGGTGAGCGCGGTGAGCCGTCCACCCCGGTGACCACCGGCAGGTCGTGCTCCAGCGGTGACGGGAAACCACTGGTCAGCAGATCGAGCAGGGCGTCCAGGCCGACGCCGGTGTGCGCGCAGACCGGGACGACAGGGTAGAAATTGCCGCGCGCGACGGCCTTCTCCAGATCCGGGATCAGCGCCTCGGTGCTGATCAGCTCACCGCCGATGTAGCGGTCCATGAGGGTCTCGTCCTCGCTCTCGGCGATGATCCCCTCGATGAGCGTGTTGCGGTCGTCGGCGATCGGGTTCAGGTGCTCGGGCTCGGCCTCCCGCACCGCCGGCGGGTAGCCCTCCGAGTAGTCCAGCACCCGCAGCGTGACCAGGCCGAGCAGCCCCGCCGTCGAGTGCCCGTCGTCGCCGAGCATCGGCTGGAAGACCGGCAGCACGTTGTCGCCGAACGCCTCCTGGCAGTCCTGCAGCGCCTCGTCGTAGTCGGCGCGCGGGTGATCCAGCCGGGTGATCGCGACGGCGCGCGGCATGCCGACCGCGGCGCACTCCTCCCAGAGCGCGACGGTGGACTCGTCCACACCGTCGACCGCGGAGACCACGAAGAGGGCCGCGTCCGCGGCGCGCAGACCGGCCCGCAGCTCACCGACGAAATCGGCGTAACCGGGGGTGTCCAGCAGGTTGATCTTCACATCGCCGTGCATCAGTGGCGCGCAGGCCAGCGCCACCGAGCGCTGCTGCCGGACCGCCGCCGGGTCGTGGTCGGTCACCGTGGTGCCCTCCGCCACACCGCCCGCGCGCGGGATCGTGCCCGTGGCGGCGAGAAGCGCCTCCACCAGGGTCGTCTTCCCGGCGCCGGAGTGGCCCACCAGCACCACGTTGCGAACTCTGCCGGGCTCGGTCACCACCGGCGCGCCCGCGCCGGCAAGCCCTTTCTCCGAAGTCTTCTGCGCCATGCCGAGCGCTCCCGTCGTTTCCTGTTCGTTACGCCGCTGTTCTCCGAATCCCACACCCGGCGCGGGCGGGCCCGCAAGGACCTTCAGCCCGCGAAAGGTGCCGGATGGTGACGATACGGCCAAGCCGGGGGTCGAGCCTTACCGCCGCTGGTCGCGCGCCGTTATGGTGGGACGGCCATGGCAAAGATCGTTCAAACAACGGCCCGTGCCGTCGTCTCGTACGGCGTCAACCCACTCGCCCGTTTCCTGCTCCGGATCGGTGTGTCGCCCAACGCGGTCACCGTCGCCGGCACCGTCGGGGTGCTGATCGGCTCGTACTTCGGTGCGCAAGGCCACCTCTTCTGGGGCACCGTGATCGTAACCGCGTTCGCGCTCACCGACGTGCTCGACGGCACAATGGCCCGGATGAGGGGCGGTTCCGGGAAATTCGGGGCGCTCCTCGACTCCTCCATGGACCGGATCGCCGACGGCGCCGTCTTCGGGGCCGTCGTCTACTACCTGGCGACCGAGGGCAACCCGTACAACGGGGTGATCGCGGCGCTGATCAGCCTCGTCTTCGGACAGGTCGTGTCGTACGTCAAGGCGCGTGCCGAGAGCCTCGGCCTGAACGCCGACGTCGGCATCGCCGAGCGGCTGGAACGACTGCTCATCGTCGGTGCCGGCGGCCTGCTCGGCGCGGCCGGCCAGGACTGGGGCCTGCCGGCGGCGCTGTGGGTGCTCGCCGCCCTCGCCGTGATCACCGCCTTCCAGCGCCTCATCCACGCTGCCCGGACCGAACCGAAGGTGCCTGCCGAGTGAAGGAAAGACTGATCCACCTCGGCTACTCGGCCGGCTGGGGAATCGTGCGCGCGCTGCCGCTGCCGATGGCCAAGGCGCTGTTCCGGGCCGCGGCCGACCGTGCCTACCAGAGGAACGGGCCGGCCACCCAGCGGTTGCGCCGCAATCTGCGCCAGGTCGTGGGCGAGGACATGCCGGACACGCTGGTGCGAGACGGACTCCGGTCGTACGCCCGATATTGGATGGAGGCCTTCCGCCTGCCGTCGCAGAGCCGCGAGCAGTTCCTGGACGGGTTCTTCATGGTCCCGGAGAGCTATCAGCGGCTGAAGAAGGCGGTCGCGGACGGCCGGGGGGTCGTCCTGGGGCTGCCGCACGCGGGCAACTGGGACGCTGCCGGCGCCTGGGTCACCTCGCACGACTGGCCGCTGATCACGGTGGCCGAGCGGCTCAAGCCCGAGTCCCTGTACAAGCGGTTCCTGGCGTACCGGGAGAAGCTCGGCATGCACATCCTCCCCCTCACGGGAGGGCCGCGCCCGCCGCTCGACGTGCTCGCCGAGCACCTCGAGAAGGGCTGGGTGGTGCCGCTGCTCGGCGACCGCGACCTGTCCCGCTCCGGGGTCGAGGTCACCTTCTTCGGTGGGCGGACGCGGATGCCCGCCGGGCCGGCGATCCTTGCCATCCGCACCGGCGCGCCGCTGTACGCGGTGGACCTCTGGTTCGACGACGAACGCACCATGGCCCGGATGCGCGAGGTCATCCCGCCGGTCGACGGTCCGCTCGACGAACGGGTCAAGAAGACGACGCAGTTGCTCGCCGACGCGTACGCGGCCGGTATCGCCGACCACCCGCAGGACTGGCACATGCTCCAGAAGCTCTGGCTCTAGGAGGATCGGTGCGGATCGGGATCGTCTCGCCCTACTCCTTCGACGTCCCGGGCGGTGTGCAGAACCACATCATGGACCTGGCCGAGGCACTGCTCGAACTCGGTCACGAGGTCAGCGTCCTGGCGCCGGCCGACGACGACGCCGACCTGCCCGCCTACGTGGTGCCGGCGGGACGGGCCGTGCCGCTGCCCTACAACGGCTCGGTCGCCCGGATCTCGTTCGGGCCCCTCTCCACGGCCCGGGTCCGGCGCTGGCTCAAACACGGCGAGTTCGACGTGCTGCACGTGCACGAGCCGCTCTCCCCGAGCCTGTCCTTCCTGGCGGTGCTCTCCGCCCGCGGCCCCGTCGTCGCGACGTTCCACACCGCGATGACCCGCTCCCGGGCTCTGGCCGGCCTGCAGAACTTCTTGCAGCCGGCCCTGGAGAAGATCACCGCACGGATCGCGGTGAGCGAACTGGCCCGCAAGGTGCAGGTCGAACACCTCGGCGGTGGCGCGGTCGAGATTCCCAACGGCGTCGCGGTCCGTAAGTTCGCCTCGGCCACGCCATTGCCGGGATGGCCCGGCGACGGCGGGGCACTCGGTTTCCTCGGCCGTTTCACCGAACCTCGCAAGGGCTTTCCCCTGCTGCGTACGGCGTACGTGACGCTCGCCCGGGAACGGCCGGGGCTGCGCCTGCTCGTGGCCGGGCCGGGCGACCGCGACGAGCTCTACGACGACATCCCGAAGGAACTGCACGACCGGGTCGAGTTCCTGGGCCTCGTCTCCGAACCGGACAAGGCCCGGATGCTGCGCAGCGTCGACGTCTACGTGGCCCCGAACACCGGTGGCGAGAGCTTCGGCATGATCCTCACCGAGGCGATGGCGGCCGGGGCAACGATCGCCGCCAGTGACCTCGACGCCTTCCGCCGGGTTCTGGACGGCGGCCGTGCCGGGGCGCTCTTTCCCAACGGTGACCAGGCATCTCTCACCCGGCTGCTCGGTGAGTTGCTGGATGATCCGGCCCGCCGCGCCGGTCTGGCATCGTGCGCCCGGCTGGCGGTCGGCGCGTTCGACTGGCCGAGTGTGGCCAATCGGGTGCTCGAGGTCTACGCGACCGCGATCGAGGCCACCGATGGGAGAGTTTTCGACGAGGAGTGGTCCTGACCACTGGTGCCGTAAAGCACGGGCACTACGATGCCCGGCATGTGGTGGGTGGTGGGAGTCGTCGTGCTGGCCGCGATCTTCTCGGCGTACCTCGGCTGGACCGCCCAGCGGGTGGAACGTCTGCACACGCGGGCCCGGTCGGCTGAGCGCGCTCTCGACGCGCATCTGCTGCGCCGGGCCGCGGCCGCGGCGGTCGTCGCCGAGCAGGCCGATGCGATGGAGTTGTATGCCGCCGCGCGTCTGGCGCTCGACGCCGACCCGGGCGAACGCGAATCGGCCGAGAACGATCTGACCCGCCAGCTGCGGGCGGTCGTGCTGGACCCGGCCGACCCGGCGGTGCGCACGCTCATCGCCACGAGCCGGCGGGTCGTCCTGGCGAGGCAGGTCCACACCGATCTGGTACGCGACGCGCTGAGCGCCCGCCGCCGGGTCTTCGTACGGCTGCTGCGCCTGGCGCGGCGTTACCCGCGTCCGTCGTACTTCGACATCGTCGAACCGGCCCTGCCGGATCTGCCGCTGCCGATCCCGGTGCCCGCGGCGCCGCCGGAGGACGTCCTCCCCGTCCAGGTGCTCTGAGATTCCCGGCTGTCCGTCTTCGTGCCGCTCACCGGCGATCCGCTGCCTGAGGACGTGGCGGCCGCACAGCGCGCGGTGGCGGCCCGGGCCGAGCGGATCGATCCGGAAC